>QNFN01000126.1 GCA_003645555.1 Gammaproteobacteria bacterium
AGGCCGTGCACCACCTCGACCAGCGCCATCACCGGCACCGGATTGAAGAAATGCATGCCGACCATCTGCTGCGGTCGCGAGAGACCGGCGGCGATGGCGGTGATCGACAGCGACGAGGTGTTGCTGGCGAGAATCGCGCCGGGCTCGACCAGCGTCTCCAACTCAGCCAACAGCCCCTGCTTGACCCCGAGATCCTCGATGATCGCCTCGACCACCAACCCAGCGGGAGCGAGGTCGGCAAGCGCGTCGGTCGGCGTGATGCGGGCCAGCAAAGCATCGCGATCGGCCTGTGCCACCTTGCCGCGTGCGACCCGCTTGTCGAGACGCGCGGCGAGTGCCGTACAGGCGTCGGCCGCGGCGCCGGGCCGATTGTCATGCAGTCGCACCGGGTGGCCGGCAGCGGCGGCCACCTCGGCGATACCGACACCCATGGTGCCAGCGCCGACAACACCGACAACGGTCTCTATGGCCAGTGAATCGGCCATGGTCACTTCTCCTTTCTACGGGCCATGAAGCCCTCCACGGCGACGCGGTAGGCCGGGGCGCGCCCCGCCTCACGCTGCAACACGGCTTCCAGTGCGAGCTGGTCGTCGAACGACTGGCTCTCGGCCGCATTCAGTGCCTGCTTGATCCCCGCCAGCGTGTGACGGGGCCTGCTACAGAGTTCCTCAGCCAGGGTGTTGCACTCGGTGATGAGTTCGCCATCATCGACACAGCGCCAGATCAGCCCCCACTCGGCCGCGATCGTGGCATCGACCGGCTTACCGAGCAGTGCCATGCCGCGTGCCCGGGCCGCCCCGACCCGTCGCGGCAGGGTCCAGCTGAGGCCGCTGTCCGGGACCAGGCCGACTTCGACGAACGACAGGATAAAACGCGCCGAACGGGCCGCGATCACCAGGTCGCAGGCGAGCGCCAGGCCGGCGCCGGCACCGGCGGCGACCCCGTTGACGGCGGCGATGACCGGCACCTCCAGGGTACGGATGGCGCCGACGATACGGTTGAAGCCCTGCTCCAGGGCCTCGCCCAGGTCGGGCGTGCCGGTTTGCAGGTCGGCATGGCGCTCGGCCAGGTCCTGGCCGGTACAGAACGCCCGGCCGGCACCGGTCAGCACCACCGCCCGCAGGTCACGATCGGCCGAGAGGTCCTCCAGGGTGTCACACAGACGACGGTTGAGGTCGCGGTCAACGCAGTTGAGCCGTGCGGGACGGTTCAGTGTCAGCCGGACGACGCCGTCACGGCGTTCCACCAGCAGCGGTGCATCGGTCATCTGGGCAGGTCACAGCGGGCCAGGAGCCCAATGACAGGAATGATAGCTGGCGGCGGGCAAAGCGGGTGCTGCGGTGGATCAAGCGCTGATAAATAAAGAGGCCGGGCCACCGCATCGCGGCAGACCCGGCCCCTGTCAGGCGGCGATCGTCAGACGAACAGGCTGATGTCGGACTGGCCGGCGAACTCGAAGAACATCGCCGCACCGCCGTACTCGATACCGTCGATGAACTCGTCGGTCGAGTAGCCGAACAGATCGACCGTCATCTGGCAGGCGATCATCGTCACCTCGGCCTCCTGGCAGAGATCGCGCAGCTCTTCGATACTGGCTACGCCCTTGTCTTTCATGGTCTTTTTCATCATGCCGGTCGCCATCGACTCGAAGCCGGGGACGATCGACATCAGCGCATTGGGCATGTTCCAGTTGACGTCCCGGAACCACTGCGGCCCGTACGGCATCTTCATCGGCATCGCCGGGTTGCCAAGCGGGCTGACCTTGAGGCCGTTGACATCCTTGCGCAGCAACTCCAGGCCGTAGAAGGTGAAAAAGATCTGGGTCTCGTAGCCGAGCGCAGCGGCCGTCGAGGCAAGGATGAACGGCGGGTAGGCCCAGTCGAGGGTCCCCTTGGTGGCGATAATCGCGAGTTTCTTCTCTTCCATCAGCGCAGCTCCTGTGGTTGGGTGGCGCGTGGGCCGAAGTCCTTCAGAATCAGCCTTTCTTCATCAGGAAGGTGTACTTGCCATCTTCCTCGCTTGAATCCGTCAGCTCGTTACCGGTCTGACGAGCGAAGGCCTCGAAGTCCTTGACCGAGCCCGGATCGGTGGCAATGATGCGTAACACTTGGCCACTCTCCATGCCGGCGAGGGACTTTTTCGCACGCAGGATCGGCAGCGGGCAGTTGAGCCCCGTGGCATCAAGTTCCTGATCGTAATCGGCCATCTGAATCCTCCAGTCATATTCGTGTTCGAGCCCCTGGCTGGGGCCGGGAACCAGTATTCGCCCTTTTGTCAGTGAGACAATCGCCCATTGGTAATAGTGGCCTCACCGAACCGGACGCCCTCAATGATAGTCTCAACAGGGAATCCCTGATTAAATCCGGACTAAGTGAATGGTGATTCAGAATGTTCGGATTTGTGGTGCAAGCTACGAACTCATTACCTACCTATAGACAGGCTATCGCCCATGCTATCGTCACTCGATCCACCGAGATGATCACCCCCAGATGACCCGGCCCAATACCCGCCCCACCGCGGCCCGTTTCAGCCGCCTGGCCGTGCTGCTGCTCGGCCTCAGCCTGACCCCGCTGGTCACGGGCCAGGTGCGCCAATCGCCGCTACCCGAGATGAGCGACCCGTCGGCCGCTGTGTTGACGCCACAAGTCGAGCGAGAGATGGGTGTGGCTCTGATGCGGCAACTCCGGGCACAAGGGCTGCTGCATGATGACCAGCTGATCACCAGTTACATCGAATCGCTCGGCCACCGGCTGGCGGCCAACAGCGGTCTCGGTTCGAGTGCGATCACCTTCTTCGTCGTCCGCGACAGTGCCATCAACGCCTTCGCCGCGCCGGGCGGCATGATCGGCATCCACACCGGCCTGATCCTCGCCAGCCAGAGCGAAAGCGAGTTGGCCGGCGTGATGGCGCACGAACTGGCCCACGTCAGCCAGCGCCACATGGCCCGCACCTACGAAATTGCTGGTCGAATGCAGATCGCCAACGCCGTGGCCCTGCTCGCCGCCATCCTGCTCGGCCAGGTTGACGGTGACCTCGGCCAGGCCGCCATGGCGGCCACCATCGGTGGCAGCGCCCAGACCCAGATCAACTTCATCCGTGCCAACGAGGAGGAGGCCGACCGGATCGGTATCCAGATCCTCGCCGAGTCCGGTCTCGATCCATTCGGCATGCCCAATTTCTTCGGTCGCCTGCAGCGCAACCAGCGCCTCTACAGTGACGCCCTGCCCGAATTTCTTCGCACCCACCCGGTCACCATTTCGCGTATCTCCAGCGCCACCGATCGTGCCAGTCAGATGCCACCAGCCAGTCCACGTGACGAAAGCACCTTCCTCCTGACCCGATTGCGTCTCGAGGCGCTTGAGGGAACGCCCAACGACCAACAGATCGACCGATTCGAAATGCGCATCAATCGAGGTGAGGACATGGCACGCTATGCGCTCGCCCTGGCACAACTCCAGCGCGGCGCAAACCATGAGGCGCTGGCGACCCTCGCCCCGCTGATCGAGAAAGAACCGGACCGTCCCGAGTACATCGCCGTCCAGGCCGAGGCGCTCGCTGCCAGTGGTGACCTGGATGGTGCCATAACGCAGTACCGCGATGCCCTGCTGATCTATCCGGGTCACCTGGCCCTGACCACGTCCTACGCCGACCTGCTGCTGAGCCTTGGCCAACCGGCTGAAGTGCAAAAGATGCTGCTTGCCGAAGTCACCGCCGGGCGCCACAACCGCACCTACTACCGCCTGCTCAACGACGCTGGAGTCGCCCTCGGTGACGAGGTCGGTGCGCGACGTGCACGGGCCGAGGTGCTGCTCATTGACGGCCACCTTGCCGAGGCCGCAGAAGAGCTGCGCAAGGCACTGCGTGCATCTGATGGCTACGATAGTGCGCGTATCTCGGCACGGCTGCGCGAGATCGAGAAGCACCTGGCCGCCATTGCCAGAGCCAGGGCAAGAGCCGAGGACAACTAGGGACCCCCTAAGGAACCTCTGATCAAATCATGAACTCGTATCTGGCGCCCAGAATGTCCAGCTTTATCGTTGCAAAGCTTCGCAATAGCTAGCTATTGCGTGCGTTTTGCGCCTCAAATCTGAATATTCTGAAGCACCATCTACTTCGTCCAGACTTAATCAGAGGCTCCCTAATGCGATGACCACAGCCCGCTGTCTGCTGCTGTTCCTGATGTCACTTGGCGGCCTCCTGCAGACCGTGGCCGCCGACACGTCGACGATCACCATCGGGGTCCTCAGCCATCGTGGTGACGAGGCCACCCTACGCAGCTGGACACCGACGGCCGACTACCTTGCCAGCCAGATTCCCGGCACCCGTTTCAAGGTGCGACCACTCGATTTCGAGGAGGTAGAACCGGCCATCGCCCGCAGCGAAATCGACTTCGTTCTGGTCAATTCCGGCATGTATGTCGACCTCGAGGTGCGCCAGGGTGTCACCCGTATCGCGACACTCAACAACGATCACAACGGCCAGAGCTATAACACCTTCGGTGGCGTCTTGTTCACCCGCGCTGACCGCACCGACCTGAGCACCCTTGATGACCTGCGCGGCCAGCGCCTGGTCGCCGTCAACCGCCACTCACTCGGTGGCTTCCAGATGCAGTGGCGCGAGCTGCACGATGCCGGCATCGACCCATGGAGTGACCTCGCAGAAATCAAGTTCGCCAACACTCATGACGCCGTCGTCATGCAGGTACTTGAGGGCCGTGCCGACATCGGTGCCGTGCGCACCAACATCCTCGAACGCATGATCACGGCCGGCGCCATCGAGGCCGGCGATGTGCGTCTCATGGCCGCGCGGTTGGCCGACGGTTTCCCGCTGCAGATCAGCACCCGCCTCTATCCCGAATGGCCGTTCGCCAAGGCCCGCGCCACCTCGAACGAACTCGCCCAGAAGGTCGCCGTCGCACTGTTGCAGATGCCACCGGACCACCCTGCCGCACACGCCGGCCACCACGCCGGCTGGACCGTGCCGCTCGACTACCAACCGGTCCATGACCTGCTCCAGGAACTGGCCATCGGCCCCTACAGCACACCCGGGCCGTTCACCTTCCACGACGTGTTAACAAAGTACCAAGGTGCCTTCCTCACCGGCGGTCTGATGCTGCTGCTCCTGGTCATGCTGGTGGCCTGGATCGCCCGCCTGAACCGGGCCCTCAACGAGGCCAAGCACGGCATCGAGCACCGCTTCGACCTGATCCTCAACGCCGTCGGCGATGGCATCTCGGGGGTCGATAAAAATGGCATCACCACCTTCGTCAACCCGGCGATGGAACGGCTCACCGGCTGGTCGGCTGACGAGTTGGTTGGCCGCTTCCAGCATGACCTGTTGCACCACACACGTGCCGACGGCATCCCCTACCCCAGGCACGAATGCCCGGTACGCGACACGTTCACCAACAACGAGCCACGCTTCGTCGACGACGAGGTGTTCTGGCGCAAGGACGGTAGCAGCTTCCCGGTCGAGTACCTCAGTACGCCGATCCGCGGCGACGACAACGAAGTGCTCGGCGCAGTCATCGCCTTCCGCGATGTCACCGAGCGCAAAAAAGCCGAAGAGGGACAACAGCGTCATATCACCGAAATGGCCCATGTCACCCGCCTCAGCACCATGGGCGAAATGGCCTCGCAGATCGCCCACGAGCTGAACCAGCCGCTGTCGGCGATCACCAACTACACCGGCGCCTGCATCCGCCGGTTGCAGGACGACCGCGCCGACCGCGCCTCGCTGCTCGAGGGCCTGCAACTGGTCTCCGCGCAGGCTCATCGCGCCGCCGAGATCGTCCGCCAGATCCGTGACTTCATCCGCAAGAAGGATCCCGGCCGTGGCCCGGTCGACGTCAACGAGTTGGTGCGGCAGACGGCCCTGCTGGTCACGCCCGAGGTGCACAAGGGACAGGTCGACCTGACCCTGGACCTGGCCGACGACCTGCTGCCGGTCTCGGGCGACGCCGTCGCACTCGGGCAAGAGATCATGAACCTGGTGCGCAACGCCATCGACGCCACCAGCCGCAACCCGACCGAAGACCGCCATATAACGGTACGTACCGGCAGTGACGGCGATGACTCCGTGCACCTGGCCGTGATCGACAACGGACTAGGTATGGACCAGGC
>QNFN01000127.1 GCA_003645555.1 Gammaproteobacteria bacterium
CCATAGAGTGAACGGCCCAGGCCGAGGGCGTCGCTGTTGCGGAACAGCCGTTGCGCGGCCGGGTTGTAGAGCAGGATGTTGGCATTGACGTCGCACACCACAATACCTTCCTTGAGCTTGCGGATGACCGTCTCGAGTTGCGCCTTCTGGTACTCGAAGCGCGCCGCGCCCGTGGCGGTGGCCTCGGCGACCTCATGCCGCGCCTGGTACAGCGCGGTCCCGCGATCGTGCAACCTGCCGGGCAGGTTGCCGAGCAGGTGCGCACCGGGGATTTCCAGGTCGTGGGCCGGGTTGGTGGAGAGCATGATTGCCGCACCACGGCTCAGCGAGGCCAGCGGCCGGAGCAGCGCCAACTCGATGAACGCCCAGACCAGGGCCAGGAGCACGGCCAACAAGAGCGCGAACAGGCCCAGTTCGAGGAGCAACTCGGTGCGCGGATCGGCTATCCGCACGATGACGAACAACCTCCAGGCAAGCAGGCCGAGGGCCGTGAACAGGGCTGCCAGGACAGCCGCCAGCAGGCCCCAGAACTTGAGGCGATTATTCAGGGCTCACTCCACTGGCCGGATCAACGCGGCTCGTCGAGCAGGGCCTGCACCCTGTCGAGTAGCGCCCGCGTCGAAAAGGGCTTGGTCACGTAGCCGTCGGCACCGAGCGCCATGCCCTTCTCCTGCTCCACCTGCCTTCCCCTGGCGGTCAGCATGAGAATGCGGATGCCGCGGTAATCGGGATTCTCCCGGAGCGCGTGACAGACGGCGTAGCCGTTGACCCGCGGCATCATCACGTCGAGCAACACCAGGTCCGGTCGCTGCTGCTCGATGTCACGCAGGGCCTGTTCGCCGTTGACGGCCGTGCGCACCGTGTAGCCCGCCTTTTTCATCAGGTACTCAAGCGACAGGACGATGTTGGGCTCATCGTCGACAATCAGGATGTTTGCTGACATGACCGCCCCTCAAGGTGCAATGGGGTTCACTGCGCAGCATAGCTGGCACGGCTCACAAGCCGGCATGCCGCAGGGAACTTCGTTACTTTTCCCTATTTGTAGCACACCACTCTGCGCCCGGTCTTCACGGGGTAGCTGCTGCGCCGCGCACCGCGAGGGCCCGTCATTACGTGTTACCTTTGTTACCTAGGGTAACGCCAAACCGTTACCTTACGCTACGCACGTAACACTCAAGCGTTTCGTCAAAATTACTACATATTTATAAACAACGAGTTAGATGTTTTCATCACACCATTTTTTTGGTACGTTTATTGCTACCTAACTACCAGTTTAAGGAGGGACATCTGCAATACGCCCCTGATTACCGCCATGTGGCCTTACGGGGTGTGCTGGAGAAGGTGAGGGAGTTTCGTAGCACTAAAATGAAGAGAAAATCGTGAGAAAACGGTCTGTTCGCTGATTAGGAACAACCACCGGAGGTACATTTTACTATGGATCCGAAAATTGTATGGCTATTCGTGTTCGTGGGACTGTACTGGGCTTACTGCATCTTTTGGGGAATCAAAGGTGCACTGTCGGCCAAGACAGCCACGGATTACTTCCTAGCCGGACGTAAGATCTCGTTATGGGTCTTCGTACTGGCGGCGACGGCAACGTCGTTTTCCGGTTGGACGTTCATGGGCCACCCTGGACTGCTGTATCGTGACGGCTTCCAGTACGCCTATGCGTCCTTCTACGCAATCACCATCCCGTTCACCGGGGTCATATTCCTGAAACGCCAGTGGATGCTGGGCAAGCGCTTCGGCTTCGTCACGCCGGGCGAGATGCTGTCGACTTACTTCAAGTCCGACGCCGTCCGCCTGCTCGTGGTGCTCGTGGCACTGGTCTTCTCGGTGCCCTACCTCGGGCTGCAGCTGCGCGCTTCGGGCTTCCTGTTCAACGTGCTGACCGACGGCATGCTGGGCGTCGAGGTCGGAATGTGGCTGCTCTCCGCGGTGGTGTTCATCTACGTGGCATCGGGCGGTCTACGCGCCGTGGCCTACGTGGACACCGTGCAGTGCATATTGCTGGCGGGTGGCATCATCATCATCGGTGTCATTTCCCTCAACGCAGTGGGTGGCTGGGACAAGCTGAACGAAGGCATCGGCCTGCTGGCCCAATTCGATCCCAAGAAGACCCCGGACGGCTACTCACACTACATCGCCATTCCAGGCGTGATCCAGTTCGTCGCTGGCCTCGGTGTCGAGAACCCGGTCGGCGGTGCCTGGACAGGCATCATGGTGTTGACCTATATGTTCGCGCTGATGGGCATCCATTCCGCGCCGGCATTCACCATGTGGGCGTTCTCGAATCACAGCCCGAAGCCGTTCGCACCGCAGCAGGTGTGGGCCTCGTCGCTGGGAATCGGCTTCTGCCTGTTCTTCTTCACGGCCATGCAGGGCCTGGGCGCGCACTTGCTAGGGGCTGACACGGCCTTCATGGCGGCACACCCGGAGGCGGTCAACAACGTTCTTGGCCAAGGTCTGAACGGCATCGACCTGATGAAGTCACCCGGCAAGCAGGGCATGCTGGTTCCGGCATTGATCTATACGATGTCGGAAACTGCCCCATGGCTGGTCGGCCTGTTGTCGGTCTGTGCACTGGCGGCCATGCAGTCCACCGGTGCGGCCTACATGTCCACCGCCGGCGGCATGCTGACCCGTGACCTGCTCAAGCGCTTCCTGATTCCGAACGCGTCGCACTCCACGCAGAAGCTGTTCGGTCGTGCAGGCGTTGGCGTCATCGTGCTGGCAGCCTTGGTCGTAGCCACCACCGCAACCGATGCGCTGGTGCTTCTCGGTGGCCTGGCGGTAGCCTACGGCTTCCAGATGTGGCCGTCCCTGATCGCCATCTGCTGGTGGCCGTTCCTGACTCGTCAGGGCATCGTCGTCGGCCTGGTCCTGGGCCTGGTCGCCGTGACGCTCACCGAGTCGATCGGCGTCAAGACCTTTGACACACCGTGGGGCCGCTGGCCGTGGACCATCCACTCGGCTGGCTGGGGCATCTTCTTCAATCTGGGTTCGGCGATCATCGTCTCCTACATGACCCAGAACAAGGAAGAATTGGCACATCGCATGACGTTCCACAACTTCCTGCGTGAGCATGCCTCGCTTCCCGCCGCGAAGAGGTCGCTGATCCCGGCCGCGTGGATCATCACGCTGACCTGGTTCTTCTTCGGCATCGGCCCGGGTGCCGTTATTGGCAACACCATCTTCGGTAACCCGACCGATCCCACGACCTGGTTCGTCTTCGGCATGCCGTCGATCTGGGCCTGGCAGGTCATCTGGTGGTTGCTTGGCGTCTTCATGATGTGGTTCCTGGCCTACAAGATGGAACTCTCCACCGTGCCAGAAGTCGAGGTCGTCGCCTTGCAAGAGGACATCGGCGACATTCACCTGGACGTTGATCGTCCGAGTTAAGCGCCGCTAGAGCGCAATGCAAACGGAAGGGAGGCTTCGGCCTCCCTTCTTTTACTTCGCCAGTCACTTATAATCGGCTGAAAATGATCTCTCAAACGACCTTCTTCCTGCTCTCCTGGCTGGCGCTCGCCGCGTTGCTGTTTTTTCCGGCCAGCAAGCTGATCTGGGTATTCAGCGTGCGCCGGCTGCAACGCCGCACGCAACGGGAACTCACCGCCGAAGAGGCCCGGGGCCAGCTGAACCGCGCACGCTTTATCGCGTTGATCGTGGTCGCGATCTTCTCCTTCCTGTTCAACTCGCAAATGATCGGACCGCTACAGCTATGAGTCACGCCAACGACCCGCTCTACAGAACCCTGCGCAACGTGGCCTTAGTCCTTGGCGTCGCCTGGGTTGGGTGGGCCTTCTACGACAGCTACCTTGTCGACAAGGAACCGGGCACAATGGCACTCGCCGCGGCCGAGCGTTACTACGAGGACGGCCGCTACACAGAGGCGCTGACCGAGTACGGCAACACCTTGAAAATCTCACCCGGGCAGATCGGCGCCATCCGTGGCCAGGCACGTACGCTATTGGTGCTCGGCAGGCTCAATGAGGCGCTGGAGCGTTACGACGAGGCCATAGCGCGCGATCCCGGCTTTGCCGGCCAGTATGCCAATCGCGGCATCCTGCTCGATCGAATGGGCCATTACGAGGAGGCGCTCGAGGACTACGAGCATGCGCTCGAACTCGACCCGGAGATCGCCGAGGGCATCCACTGGCTGACCCGCTTCCTGCGCAATCAGTCAGAGAAACCGCCAACCATCGCCGATCGTGCCGCCTACCTGAGCCAGGAACTGGCCAAACCGGAAGCGGAACGCCTGTTGCGGGTGCCCGAAGAGGACGAGGCGCAGCGCCCGCACAAGATGTAGCCAAAACCGGTCGGCCGTCAGGTCCGCAGACCGCCGGTATTCATGCCGACCCGACGCCGGCGCTTGCCGACGACAGCCGGCACATGCAATTCGGTTGCTCTTGTGGGTCGGACTTCAGTCCGACGAGCGTCTATTTGTAGGCCGCACTTCAGCCGGACGCGCGCTGTTTGTAGGTCGGACTTCAGTCCGACATGACGGGCCGAGCCTGGCCGCAGTCAAATCACCCCCATAATGTCCTTGAACAGGACCCAGAAGGCCCAGAACAACGCGATGCAGCCATACACCAGGTGACCCGTCACGCGCTCGCCTTCCTCGTCGCGGAAGGTGATCCCGTGGTAAGCCACCGTGGCGCAGGCGAGCACGAATATCCAGTCCAATGTGCGTACCCCCTATTGCAGCGGGGTCATTCTAACAGCAGTTGGCTCAGTAACAGGGCGGGAAGTAACAAACACCAAGATGCTTGATGATGTCGCTCGCAAATTCGCCGAGCACGATCAGCGACGTCATCACCATCACCAGGATCAGTATGTAGCGCTTGCCGCGCGACCACATCTCCTGGGTCAGCTTGATCTTCTCGATGCCGAGTTTCCTCGGGTCGAGCCTGCCTGTTTCGTAGAGGTCGAGGACGAAACGGGTGAACTGGCGGACCCACGGCGGCACGATCTCGCGGAACATGTAGCCGGTGAAGAACGGCTCGATCACGGAGTCGCCGGGTACCTCGCCGTACCATTTGGCGTAGGCTAGGTGGAATACCTGGAATTCCGTTATTTCCAGGACGGCCGCGGTGTCCAGCACATGCTGAACGTCCTCGGGCATGTTTTCGTCGAATGGCATGGCCTTCAACACCGATACCGGATGCCTGCCCTGCCCAAGCAGCCAATCCGTCGTCACCTGTTAACAATTATAGACGCCCCTCCGACCACCCCGGCGTCTCCCCAACCCGTGCATTGATACGATATCCTTGTCTTGAATACGTATTTAGCGGGACTGCAGACTCACGGTCGCATTCATTAGAATGCACTGGCCAGGAATGGTTCCCTGGCACGACCTCAATCGAGGCCCCGTCATCGCCCAAGAAGCCACCGTCACCATGGCACAGCGAAACGACAACCAATCCGCTCCCCACGCCTCGACGCTCGAGGAATCGCCGACCTTTCGCGGGCTGAACCCTGACGTCGTGGCCGCTCTCAGGGACCGCGCGACTCGCCGGCAATTGCATGCCGGCGAGCATGCCTTCGTCGCCGACGAGGCCTACAAACAAGAGGTCTACCTGGTCGAGCAGGGCGAACTTGAAGTAAGGCGTGTCTCCGGCGAGGTCTACTGGGCGACCGTCGGAGACCTGGTCGGGATCTCCAATTTCCTCGACGCCCAGCCCTACACTTCGAGCGCCACGGCACGCGGTGACACCACGCTTCTGGCCCTGCCACATGGCGTGCTCGATGAACTCGAGCACGCCCATCCCGAGCTGGCCGGAGTGCTGAACCGCTACATCGCCCGCCGGATTCGCAACTGGAGCCCCTCCCGGCAGGTGATCTCCGGGGCACTGGCGCAAACAGCACGGGCCGTTATGAGAACGCCGCTGGCAACCTGCCGAACCTCACTTTCCCTGCGCGAAGCCTTCCAGGCCATGCGTCAGCGCCAGGTCGGCAGCCTGGTTATCCTGGACGATGACGGCCACCTGCACGGCATCATGACCTACG
>QNFN01000128.1 GCA_003645555.1 Gammaproteobacteria bacterium
AATACGCCATCGGAACCGGTTCGCGCCACGGCATGGGTGCGCGCCATGTCGAACTGGTGACGGGTGGTGATGATGATGGTGCCGAGGAAGGCGTTGCTGCCGAAGGATGCGGCGTTGGGACCACGGATCACCTCGATGCGCTCGATATCCTCGACATCGAGTGGCAGAGTGGACCAGTTGATGCCCCCGAGCAGCGGGTCGTAGGCCGTGCGGCCATCGATCAGCACCTGCATGCGGCGCGAAAAGGCATCGAGCAGGCCGAGATAACCGGCGTCACGGTCGTGACCGGTACGCGAGCCGACAATCATCCCCGGGACCAGGCGGAACAGGTCTGGAATTTCGCGAGCGCCAGAGGCGGTGATCATCTCGCGGTCGATGACGGTGATGGCGACTGGCGACTCGGTCAGTGACTGCGCCAGGCGGGTGCCGAAGAGCACCACGGGGATGTCGCCAAGGTAGAGGCTCTCAGGTGTGTCGAAGGGGTTGTGATCGTTGCCGAAGGCCGTACCGGTGGAGACTGTAAGGCACAGCAGGGCGCGGGCGCACACGGGCCGGATCGACCCGAAGCGCGGTCTCCGATTGGACCGGCTGCCCCTCATTCCCAACGTAATACCCCCGTAACAGGATCTATTTTTCCCTGCCGTCGAGTGAAAGGCAACCGCGCTGAGAGGTCGGGTACTTGAGTCGAGGATACCGGGTTGTCTGAACCCGCCTACTGGTAGAGCTTGATCCCGGCGAAGAAGCGGGTCTCGAAAATGTTCTTGTTTTCGAAGTCGCGGTAATCAAGACCGGTGTTCTGCACCACGCCGTAGACTTCTCCCTGCCAGGCCTCGTTGAGCCGGAACCGGCGTGCGGCACGCAGGTCGAGACGGGTGTAGGCCGGGACATCATCACCGATTTCGAGGAACTCCATGCCGCTGACGTGATAGAGCGCGGCGCTCAGCGTCACCGCTTTGACCGGGCGGTGGATCGCGAGCAGGCTGAGAATGTGTGATGGGACCGAGTTGTCCCACTCGCGTTCGTATTTTGCGAGCCTGCTCGAATCGCTCCGGCCGTCCGTGTAGGGGTAGTCGAGCAGTTCTGGCTGCGTGAATTTCAGGTTACGCATCTTGGTGATGCCGTAACTGCCGATGATCCGGCTGCGTGGGCTCGGCCGCACCTCGAGGCTGGCCTCGATGCCGTAGAGGTCGAGATCGATCTGGTTGGCGAAACTCCAGGCGATGGCGTCACCGGGTTCGGCAATATTGTCGTCCCCCGTGTTGACGTTACAGTCGAGTCCGAACATGCCCGGCACCGGGTTCTGCGCCGGGTCGCAGGTGGCGAGGTCGTCGTGGGTCAGGAACTCGTAAGTGTGGTCTACCAGAAGACCCTCGTAACGGTCGTAGAACAGCCTGACGTCGCCACGCAGCCTGGCCTGCTGGCTGAAGTCGAACAGCCAGCCCAGCTCGAGGGATTCGATGGTCTCGTTGTCAGGGGTATCGAGTGCCTTGCCGATTTGGTAGATCAGGTCGGTGGTGCCGTCGATTCCGGGGCCGCCGAATCCCGAGAGATCGAGGTCGAGCGGGTAGTACTCATCCCAGCGTGACTCCCACATCGATGGCGCACGTACCGAGCGGGAAGCGGAGACGCGGAAGGTGTGGCCGTCGGTGGGCGTGATGTTCAGGGCCAGCCGCGGCGAGAAATCCGTCCCGGAGATCTTGTGGTCCTCGATCATGGCGCCGGCGTTCATGGTTACTGTCGGCGTCAGGCGCCACTCGGCATTGCCGAAAAGCCTGACCAGCGAGTTGTCCACTGGGTTGCCGGGTCCGAAGTAGCCGCGAGAGTCGACTTCATCGTGGCGGAACTCGCCACCCCAGACCATGCGCAGGTTTTCCGCCGGTTGCAGGATGTGCTGCAATTCGAGTGCGTAGCGGTCCTCGGTGCGGGTTTTGCTGAAGTCGATCCCCAGTTCCACCGGGAAGGGGTTGTCCGGGTGGCCGACCTCCATGATGGTCGGGTAGTCGTCGTCGCGTTCGCTCCTCTGGATATAGCCGAGTACCTTGATCAGTCCGCCATTCTCGAGGTCGTGTTCCCAGTTCGCCTGGCCGAACATGTTGGAGACCTCGACCGTACGGGCCGGGTCATCGATGGTGGGGCGCTTGACGCCCGTGAGGAAATCGATGTCG
Source organism: Gammaproteobacteria bacterium (assembly GCA_003645555.1). Taxonomy (GTDB): domain Bacteria; phylum Pseudomonadota; class Gammaproteobacteria; order QNFN01; family QNFN01; genus QNFN01. Next base: position 2,166 of record QNFN01000128.1, read on the forward strand.
TAGCCACCCTCGTTGAGGTCGCCCGTCTTGATGCCGGCCTGGAACCGGATTCGATCACGCTGCCCGGCGGTGTACATGGCATCGAAGGTGGCGAGACCGAGTGATTTCCCGTCGACCTCGTCGTCGTTGAGGATGTCGAAGCCGTCGTCTTTCTCGTGACCGAGGGTGTAGCGCATCTCGAGAGGGCCGCGGGTGAAGCCGTGGCGGAAGACACCCTGCGTATAACCCGGGTCACCGGCCGCCGCGTGCGCGTAGAATCCCTGGCTGGTATCGGGGTGACGGGTAAGGATGTTGACTACGCCGAGGAACGAGTTGGCGCCGTAGGTGGCGCCGTTCGGCCCGCGGATTACCTCGATGCGTTCGATGTCGTCGATCACCAGGGGCAGATCTGACCAGCCCAGGCCTCCGAAGAACGGGGTGTAGACCGAGCGGCCGTCGACCAGCACCTGCAGGCGGCGGCCGAACGAATCCACGAAGCCACGGTAGCTGACCGCGCGCTGGTTGCCGCCATCGCTGGCGACGATGAAGCCGGGGGCGAGGCGCAGCAGGTCGGCGATTTCACGCGCCCCGCTGGCATCGATCATCTCGCGGTCGATGACGAAGACCGCGGCCGGGGCATCCTGCGGACGCTGGGCGAGACGGGTTGCCGACAGCACGACCGGCAGGTCGACGAAAAAGGGATCTTCGGATTCGGAGCGGGAGGCCTCTTCAGCCGCGTGGGCTGTACCCTGATTCAATGGCAGGAGCAGGCCGAGCGTGCCAGCGATTACCCATGATCGCCAGCCACCCCGCACCACGCGTCCCGACCCCTGGTCGAGGCCCTTGCCGTCCATCATCACCGCCCCCGCGAGAGCCATTGTTGTTATGCCCGCCCCTGCCCTGTACCGGACCTGGAGGCGGGTGACCTCGCTGTTGATGCTGCCCGAGCGTCGGCCAGCCTCGATGCCAAGATAACCCGGACAAAAATCAATGGCAAACTGATTTTTACCAATGATTACTTGAGTTTAAACGTAGGGAATTTGTTTCCTGCAAGCGTACCCCGGGCTGCATGGCGTCACAGATGACCGCCGGGCTCTGACTGGTTGCCGTCACCGAAAATGACTCGTCGGGGTCTTGATGCCGGTGACCGGCTCTGCTTTGATCGAGGCTGGCCAGCCGTCGGTAACACCCTATATCGGCAACCAGGAGCGACCATGATCACGGCACTCGTGCAGTTCAATCTCCCCGAACCGGTCACGCCCGAGAAGGCGAAGACGCTGTTCGTTGGCAGTGCGCCCGACTACCTCGGTCTCGAAGGGCTGGTACGCAAGTACTACCTGCTCTCCGAGGATGGCCGATCAGCGGGCGGAGTCTATCTATGGCAATCGCGCGAAGCGGCGGAACAGCTCTACACCGAGGCCTGGGAGCAGATGATCGAGGAGCGCTACGGGGCTCGGCCTACGGTTACCTACTTCCACAGTCCGGTGATCGTCGACAACCTGGCCGGAGAGATCCTCGGCGCGGATTAACCTGGCGGGGTGGCTACCAGACGATGTCGTCCGGCACCTGGTAGTCGGCGTAAGGATCGTCGTCGTCCACGACCCCTGATTCCCTGGGAAGTGTGATCACGCTCTGTTCATCCCGCTGGCGGATCTTCTCCGCGACAGGGTGCGGCACCAGCGCGTAGCTGTCACCAAGGACGACGACGGCGACCTGCCCTTTGGTGAGCCGTTCCCTCAGGACCGGGGTCACGAGGAGGGTTCGGACCTTGCTGTCATGGGTGAAGTTGTAGCCGATGTCGCCATCATCGATCGGGATACGATTTGTCTCGATCAGCTGCCTGACCTGGGCCTGGAGCGCCTTCCGGTCGGCCTCGGCCTTGCGCTCCAGATTGAGTTCGCGATCCTTCTGCGCCTGGCGTACCGCCGCGGCCTGCGCGTCCGCTTTGGCCTGCTTCGCCTCGGACGGCAGGTTCTTCTGCCGCTGTTGCTTCTGTTTCTGCTTGCGGGCCTGGCTGGCCTTTTTCTTGTCGACCAGGCCGGCCTTCAGCATCTGTTCCTGCAGTGACATTCCCATGGACCGATCCTTACGAGTCGTTGTAGGTGAGACAGACCCGGGCTGTTGCAGGCGCCCGGTGGCGTGCCCGGATTATCGGCCGTGTGTGACGGGATGGGAAATGGTCCCGAGCCAGTGGGAGCTATATGTTGTATTTTACTGCCAGGCGTCTTAATCCATTGGCTATAGTTGAATTGCTTGGTACCCATGCAACATGGCGTGTGCAGCGCCGTGTTGTATCGCACTGATTCGCCGATCAGTTGGTTGAGAGAGAAAATTTAAAAAAACACTACCTGCATTGCTCCAGCGAGGGACGATATGAAAAGGATTCTTCTTCGGCTCAGGCGCTTCATGGTCGTGGCTGCCGGTCTTTCTTTTCTGATATCGGTCCCGGCGGCTCTGGCTAAACAGCCCAATATCCTGCTGGTTGTTGTCGATGACTTGGGCTGGACGGACATCGGGAGTTTCGGCAGCGAGATCGCCACCCCGAACCTCGATGTGCTTGCGGAACGTGGTGTCAGGTTCAGCGATTTTCATGTCTCGGTGAGCTGTTCGCCAACCCGCTCGATGCTGATGTCTGGGACCGACAACCATCTCGCGGGCCTCGGCAACATGAGCGAGATGCTTTCACCCGAGCAGCGCGGCAAGCCCGGTTACGAGGGCTTCCTCAATGACCGGGTCGTCTCGCTCGCCGAAGTACTGCGCGCCGGCGGTTATCACACCTACATGGCTGGCAAATGGCACCTCGGTCACGACCCGGAGTCGATTCCGCATGCGCGTGGTTTCGATCGGTCGTTCAGTTCACTTTTCGGCGGGGCAAGTTACTGGAGCGACATGTTCGGGCTGCTGGCGGTGGACGAGGAGGTCGCCGAGTACGTCAGGAACGACAAGTGGCTCGATGAGCTTCCCGGGGATTTCTACGCCACGCGCAGCTTTACCGACTACCTGATCGAGTCGATCCGAGAGAACCGGGGTGACGGCAAGCCGTTCTTTGCCTACCTCGCGTTCACGGCACCGCACGATCCGATCCATGTCCCGGAACCCTGGCTCAGCAAATACCGGGGTAACTACGATGCCGGGTATGAAGTCCTCAAGGCGCAGCGCACCATGGTGGCAAGGCGGATGGGCCTGATTCCTGACGGTACTCCGGTACCTCCTCGCTACGAAAAGGTCAGGCCATGGGATTCACTCACCGACGAGCAGAAGGCGCTCGAGGCGAGGGGCATGGAGGTCTACGCCGGAATGGTAAACAACATGGATTACCACTTTGGGCGGGTCGTGAACTACCTCAAGGACATCGGCGAATACGACAACACTGTCGTGATCTTCTTTTCCGACAACGGCCCGAACCCCTGGTACAGCGAAGACTACCCGGGCAATGCCGGGAGCGAGTGGTTTGCCCAGTTCGATAACAGTGTCGACAATATCGGCCACCCGATGTCCCATTACGCCTATGGCATGGGCTGGGGGGCGGCGAGTGCCGGTCCGCTGGATCTTTTCAAGATGACGGTTGCCGAGGGTGGCATCCGAAGCCCGTTGCTGGTCGCCGGTCCCGGCATCAACGGGGGGCGCCAGGTTGATGCCTTCGCCTACGTCTGGGACGTGATGCCCACGATCCTTGGCCTGACCGGAATCACGTACCCTGATGAATTCATGGGCAGGCAGGTCGAGAGGTTGCGCGGCAAGTCTCTGCAGGGCGTGCTGCCCGGATCAGCGAAGACGGTTTACGGGCCAGGAGATTTCATCGGTGGCGAAATGC
>QNFN01000129.1 GCA_003645555.1 Gammaproteobacteria bacterium
CGGCCACCGGCGAAATCGATTATGGGCAGGTCGAGGCGTTGGCACGTGAACACCGGCCGAAGATGATCGTTGCCGGTTTCTCGGCCTACTCACGGGTGGTTGACTGGCAGCGCTTCCGCGCTATCGCTGACGAGGTGGGCGCTTTTCTGCTGGTCGATATGGCCCATGTGGCCGGCCTGATCGCGACCGGCCACTATCCGAGTCCGGTGGCCATCGCCGACGTCACCACATCGACCACGCACAAGACGCTGCGCGGACCGCGCGGCGGTGTCATCCTGGCTCGGGCCAACCCAGAGATCGAGAAGAAGCTCAATTCACTGGTCTTCCCTGGCACCCAGGGCGGTCCGCTGATGCACGTCATCGCCGCCAAGGCGGTCGCCTTCAAGGAAGCGATGGAGGCGGATTTCAAGACTTATCAGGGCCAGGTTGTGGTCAACGCCAAGGCGATGGCCGAAGTGTTCATGGCACGTGGCTATGACGTCGTCTCCGGTGGCACCGACAACCACCTGTTCCTGGTCAGCTTCATCAATGCCGGCCTGACGGGCAAGGATGTCGATGCCTGGCTCGGCGCGGCCAACATCACCGTCAACATGAACGCCGTACCCAACGATCCGCAGTCGCCGTTCGTCACCAGCGGCATTCGGGTCGGCACACCGGCGATTACCACCCGCGGTTTCGACCAGGCCGACGCCCGCGAGCTGGCCGGCTGGATGTGTGACGTCATCGACAGCCGCGGAGACGCCACGGTGATTGAGCAGACCCGTGGCAAGGCCCTGGCGATCTGCGGACGCTACCCCGTCTACGGCTGACGGGGAGTTGGCGGCCAACCGATGCACTGTCCATTCTGCGCCGCTGCCGACACCAAGGTGATCGACTCGCGGCTCGCCGGCGAGGGCACCCACGTGCGTCGGCGACGCGAGTGTCAGAGTTGCAACGAACGCTTCACCACCTTTGAGACCGCCGAGCTGGTGATGCCGCGCGTGGTCAAGCGCGATGGCAACCGGGTGCCATTTGACGAGGAGAAGCTGCGTAGTGGCATCCTGCGTGCCCTGGAGAAGCGGCCGGTCGACACCGAGACGGTGGAGCAGGCCATCGGTCACATCCTGCGCGCCCTGCGCGGCAGCGGCGAGCGCGAGGTACTGTCGCGTGATATCGGTGAGCAGGTCATGGCTGAGCTGCGTGAGCTCGATGAGGTTGCCTACGTTCGCTTTGCCTCGGTCTACCGCAGTTTCCAGGACGTCAACGCCTTCCGCGAGGAGATCGACCGGCTCGAACAGGCACCGAATGCCGAGATGCGCCGCCAGCAGCTGACCCTGCTCCCGGACGGCACGCGCCGGGACGGGCGCCGGCGTGACTGACTCCGCGATCGGGACGCCATTCACCGCCGCCGACCACCGTTGGATGGCGCGTGCCCTGCAACTCGCCCGGGACGGCCTCTACAGTGCACGCCCCAACCCACGGGTCGGTTGTGTGCTGGTAAACGATGGCAAGGTCGTCGGCGAGGGGGCTCACCTGCGGGCCGGTGGACCGCATGCCGAGATCCACGCCCTTGAGGCGGCGGGTGCTGAGGCGCGCGGGGCTACTGCCTTCGTTACCCTCGAACCGTGTGCCCATCAGGGCCGCACCCCGCCCTGCACCGGGGCGCTGGTTGCCGCTGGCGTCGGTCGCGTGGTCGCTGCCCATGTCGATCCCAATCCGCGGGTTGCCGGCCAGGGGCTGACACAGCTGCAGGCCGCCGGCATCACCACCGCCAGTGGCCTGCTTGCCGGGCCGGCCGAGTCACTCAACCGTGGTTTCGTCAAGCGCATGCGGCATGGCCGGCCATGGGTCACGGTCAAGTTGGCACAGAGCCTGGATGGGCGCACCGCCCTCGATTCCGGTGAGAGCCGTTGGATCACTTCCGCCGCCGCGCGCCGCGATGTCCACCGGCTGCGTGCGCGCAGCTGCGCGATCGTGACCGGCCTCGGCACGCTGCTTGCCGACGATCCGGCGCTGACGGTGCGTCTCGCTGACGACGAGCTTCCAGATCACTACGATGCCGAATCCATGGCGCCGCTGCGGGTCGTTGTCGACTCGCGGCTGCGCACGCCGCCGACCGCACGGCTGTTCCAGTCACCGGGTCGTACGCTGGTCTGCACCGCGGTCGATAACCCCACGGCGGCGGCGGAACTGACCGCGGCCGGAGCCGAGGTCTTGCGGTTGCCGGGCGAGCCGGCCGGACTCGACCTGGTCGCCCTCCTCGAGGCACTGGCCCGGCGCGAGATCAACGAGGTATTGGTCGAGGCCGGTGCCACGCTGGCCGGGGCGCTGCTGGCCGAGGGACTGGTCGACGAGTTGCGACTCTATATCGCACCGACCCTGCTCGGCGATACGGCCCGGCCGTTGTTGCGGTTGCCGGCATTGGCGACGATGAGCGAGCGCCACGAACTCGGGGGGGTCGGTGTACGTCAAGTCGGACGCGACCTGCGCGTTACTGTCCGGCCGGGCGCTTGCCCCCCCCGCGCCGATTCCGGAATCTTATAGTTTTGGCGCGCTGTTCAGGCTAGAAATGTTTACCGGGATCATCCAGGCAGTCGGTCATGTCGCGGCGTTGCAACCCAAGGGCGGCGACCTGCGGTTGCGTGTCCAGTCCGGCGAGCTCGATCTCGGCCAGGTAGGGCTCGGCGACAGCATCGCCACCAACGGCGTCTGTCTTACCGTGACGGCCAAGGAGAGCGACGGCTACTGGGCCGATGTATCCAGAGAGAGCGTGGCACGCTCCACGCTCGGCCAGCTGCGACTCGGCGATCAGCTCAATCTGGAGCTGGCATTGACCCCGTCCATGCGCCTCGGTGGTCACCTGGTCAGCGGGCATGTCGACGGTGTCGGTGAGGTGGTCGAGCGCCATCCGGACGGCCGTTCGGAACGCTACCGGGTACGTGCGCCCGATGCCCTGGCGCGTTACATTGCCGAGAAGGGTTCGATCTGTGTCGATGGCATCAGCCTGACGGTCAATGCTGTCGCTGGCACTTGCTTCGAGCTGAACGTCGTTCCGCACACGCTGGCCGGGACCACGCTCGACGGTATGCGACCTGGCTCCCGGGTCAACCTCGAGGTTGACCTGGTCGCCCGCTACCTCGAGCGGTTGCTCCTTGGCGAGCGTGCCGCCAAGCCGCTTGCCGCGACCGGACTGACTCCCGAGTGGCTCGCCACCCAGGGTCTGGTCGGCATCCGTCACTGACTAAGGAACCTCTGATCAAATCATGAACTCGTATCTGGCGCCCAGAATATCCAGCTTTTTCGTTGCAAAGCTTCGCAATAGCTAGCTATTACGTGCGTTTTGCGCCTCAAATCTGAACATTCTGAAGCGCAATCTACTTCGTCCAGATTTAATCAGAGATTCTCTAACAACCGATTTTGGATACCAACATGCCGCTGAATACTACTGAAGAGATCATTGCCGACATTCGCGCCGGCAAGATGGTCGTGATCATGGATGACGAGGATCGCGAGAACGAGGGCGATCTGGTCATGGCTGCGGCGAAGGTGCAGCCCGAGGACGTCAATTTCATGGCCCGCTACGGCCGCGGCCTGATCTGCCTGACGTTGACCCGTGAGCGTTGCGAGCAGTTGCGCCTGCCGCTGATGGTCAGCCGCAATGAGGCGGCCCACTCGACCAATTTCACCGTCTCGATCGAGGCGGCCGAGGGGGTAACCACCGGCATCTCCGCCGCTGACCGCGCCCGTACCATAGAGGCGGCGGTCGCGCCCGATGCCCGTCCCGAGCACTTGGTGCAGCCGGGGCACATCTTCCCGCTGATGGCGCTGCCCGGCGGCGTGCTGGCCCGCGCCGGCCACACTGAGGCAGGCTGCGACCTGGCGCGGCTGGCCGGTTTCGAGCCGGCCGGGGTGATCGTCGAAATACTCAATGATGACGGCACCATGGCGCGCCGCCCTGACCTGGAGACGTTCGCCGCGCAGCACGGCCTCAAGATCGGTACCGTCGCCGACCTGATCCATTACCGCACCGCCAATGAGAAGAGCGTCGAGCGGCTTACCGAATGCCGCCTGCCGACCGAGTACGGCACCTTCCACCTGGTGGCCTACCAGGATGTGGTCGCCGACGAGGTCCACCTGGCGCTGGTCAAGGGGACGATCGATCCCGAGGTGCCGCCGCTGGTCCGTGTCCACCTGCAGAACGACCTGTGCGACATGTTCCTGCCGCTGAAGGAGGATTGTGGCTGGCCGCTGCGTGATGCGCTGCAGCGGATTGCCGCGGAGGAGTGCGGCGTGCTGGTGTTGCTGCGTGCGCGCAGTGACCACCAGGAACTGCTGCGGCGGATCCGCAACTACCAGCTCGAGGACAAGGGTGTGACGCTGATGGCACAGGCACCACAGACCGACCTGCGCACCTACGGCATTGGTGCCCAGATCCTGACCGACCTCGGGGTGCGCCGCATGCGGGTGCTGAGTGCACCGAAAAAGGTCCACGCCATCTCCGGGTTTGACCTCGAGGTGGTCGAGTACGTCAGCTGACACCGGCCGAGATAGCCGGCTGTTGAAATTCGCTCAGATGAGTGCGAGGCTAAATTTTGACGCCGGATCGTGCCAGCTGGGCTGAATTTCCTCAGCCTGACAGACAACATTCAAGTCGATAGGAAGTGATGGCGATGAGCAACGAGATCAAGACCACCGAAGGTCAGCTGACGGTACACAAGGCGCGTTTCGCGCTGGTTGTCGGGCGCTTCAACAGCTTTGTCACCGACAGCCTCGAGGCCGGGGCGATCGACGCCCTGAAACGCCACGGTGCCGACCCGGCCGATATCCAGGTCTTTCGCGCTCCAGGCGCCTTCGAGATTCCGCTGGTGACACAGAAGGTGGCCGCCGCCGGTGGCTTCGACGCCATTGTCGCGCTCGGCGCGGTGATTCGCGGCGGCACGCCGCACTTCGAGTACGTTGCCGGCGAGTGCACCAAGGGATTGGCGCAGGTGTCGCTGCAGCACGGCCTGCCGATCGCCTTCGGCGTGCTGACGGTCGATACTATCGAGCAGGCTATCGAGCGGGCCGGCACCAAGGCCGGCAACAAGGGTGCCGAGGCGGCGCTGTCCGCCATCGAGATGGTCAACCTGCTGCGCCAGATCGACTGAATGGCGGGTTCGCGTACACCGGCCCGTCGCCTGGCGGTGCAGGCCCTCTACCAGTGGCAACTGGCCGGGCAGGACATCGCCGATATCGTCACCCAGTTCTGTGATGAGCGGCAGCCCAGCGAGGCGCAGCGCGAGTACTTCAGCGAGTTGTTGCACGGCGTGCTCACCCATCTCGATGAACTCGATGATCTGCTCAGTCCGCTACTCGAACGCCCCATCGATCAGGTCGATCCGGTCGAGCGGGCGATCCTGCGCGTCGGCGCCTTCGAACTCGCTCACCGGCCCGAGGTGCCCTACCGCGTGGTGATCAACGAGGGGATCGAACTGGCCAAGCGCTTCGGTGCCGAACAGGGCCACCGTTTCATCAACAGCGTGCTCGATCGTCTCGCACGCGACCTGCGTGCCGTGGAGCGCAAGGCGTCGGGCGGCGCGACCTGACGTCGGCGGGCCAGGGACTGTTCACACCAAGGAACCTCTGATTAAGTCTGGACGAAGTAGATGGTGATTCAGAATGTTCAAATTTGAGGCGCAAGTCGAACGTAATAGCCAGCTATTGCGAAGATGTGCAACGAAAAAGTTGAACATTCTGGGCGCAAGATACGAGTTTATGACTTGATCAGAGCTTCCCTAACAGGCTGTTGAAATTCTACTCAGCTGGCACGATCCGGCGTCAAAATAGGCCTCAAAATGCTCATTTACTCCAGTAAACTGCGCTTTATCGGTCTATTTTTCCTTGTCTCACGCTCATCTGAGCGAATTTCAACAGCCTGCTAAGAGACGCACCGTGCCGTCGCCCTCCGA
>QNFN01000130.1 GCA_003645555.1 Gammaproteobacteria bacterium
CAAGTGGCTGAATCTTTGAAGGCTTCTGGGAGACCCTGAAGGACTGATGTCAGAGACGAGACTGAATGGCGGAGAGGGAGGGATTCGAACCCTCGGTACGTTGCCGTACACCCGCTTTCCAGGCGAGCACCTTCGACCGCTCGGCCACCTCTCCGGGGGCGCACAGGGTAAAGCACAAGCCTTGGATTCGCAAGGAGTTAACGGCTAAGCCGAAGAATGCCTGGCTGGTCCACCGAGTAGGCGAAAAGGGGGCGAGGGAGGGATTATTCGGCGCTTCGCGCCTCACCCCTTCGGGACCGCCACCGCTTGGCGGCGACGTTCTTCACCAATGCTTCACCTTGGCTTGTCAGGGCGCGGGTCCCGCCTTCATCGGCGCCGCCTTGACCTGTTCGTATTCGAGCATAGAGCCGTCGTAGAGGCGCACATCCTCGAAACCGAGCGCGCGCAGGGTCAGGTAACTCTGCGATGCACGGTGGCCGGAGCGGCAGTAGGTGATCACCGGCTGGTTCTTGTCGGTGACGCCGGCTTCGGCGAGGGAAGCCATCAGTTCCGGTACCGGCTTGCGTTTGAACCCCTGCTCGAAATCGACCGAGCCATCCCACGACCAGAGCCGTGCGCCGGGGACGTGACCGCTGCGCGGCATGCGCGGGTTGCCGATGTACGCTTCCCGGCTGCGCACGTCGAGAACCGCCGTTTCTCCGCCGGTGGATGCGGCCCTGAAGGTGGCGAAATCAATGCTGTTGTCACGGCCCTCGCTGCCGGTCGGGACGTAGGTCACTCGTGTAGGTTCGACCGGGATCGCCTCGACCTTGCGCCCACTGAGGATCCAGTCGACCAGCCCGCCCTCGAGCACCGAGACTTTCTCGTGGCCGATGCGCTCGAGTTCCCAGAACAGCCGCCCGGCGTTGAGCCCGCCCATGTCGTCGTAGACCACGACGTGCTTGTCGGCACTGATACCGAAGTAGCCGAGCACCTGATAGAGCCGTTGGTCGTCGACGCGTAATTTCACCCTGTCGCGACGCTGCTGCACCAGGGCGCCGAACGGCAGGTAGACCGCGCCCGGGATATGGAAACGCTGGTACTGGGTGCTATCGGTCGCCATGTCTATCAGGACGATCGACGGGTCACCGCGGTGCTCCTCCAACCAGGCGGCATCGACGTATACCGGGGCCGCGTGCAGTGGCAACAACCAGAGCAGACCGACCAGGCCTGACAGTAGGGTGATAAGAGGTCTGTTCATCGTTGTTGCCTCGAGACCGGTCCCGGTTGCCCGGCGAACGGCAGCTAAGTTGGCGGGTGCCGGAGCGCCCGTGGTTCTTCATGGACCGGGCACGCGGCCCGGAATTCAGTGCCCACGGCGTCAGCCCGCGGCAAGGAAATCTCGCACCCCGGTCAGGAACATCTGCACGGCGATGGCCGTCAACAGCATGCCCATCAGCCGTTGCACAGCCATCAACCCACGTTCCCCGAGCAACCGGTGCAGCGGGTTGCATAGCAGCAGCACCGCGGCGGTGATGGCACAGGCCGCGGTGACCGCGACGCCCCACTCCAGCAGCCGGTCCGGCTCACGGGTGACCAGCAGCAGCACGGTGGCCATGGCCGACGGCCCGGCGATCAGCGGTGTGGCCAGCGGCACCACCAGCGGTTCACCGTCCGGCAGGTCGCTGAACATGTTATTGCCCTGGGGAAAGATCATCTTGATGGCGATCAGGAACAGGAGGATGCCACCGGCGATCGACAGCGACGGCTCCTCGAGCCGCAGCAGCGACATCAGCCCGGGACCAACGGCCAGGAACAGCAACAGGATGGCGAAGGCGATCAGCGACTCGCGCAGGATGATCGGCCGCTTCCGCTCGGTCGGGACGTCACGCAGCACGGCGAGGAACGACGGCACGTTGCCGAGTGGGTCCATGACCAGCAGCAGGGTGATGATGGCCGAGAGCAGGGTCATGGCGTGACCTTTCTGGCCAACCTTAAGGAACCTCTGATTAAGTCTGGACGAAGTAGATTGTGCTTCAGAATGTTCAGATTTGAGGCGCCAAGCGCACGTAATAGCGAGCTATTGCGAAGCTTGGCAACGCTAAAGCTGGACATTCTGGGCGCCAGATACGAGTTCATGACTTGATCAGAGGTTCCCTAGGGTGTGGCGGTGGGCCAGGGCCGGAAACGTGCGCCGTGTGCCTTCGAGCAGGTCGCGGTCGAACGGCGCCTGGGCAACGCCCACGCCGGTCGCCAAGCGGTCGATCACCATCCCCCAGGGGTCGATCACCATGCTCTCGCCATGGGTCTCACGCTGATCGGGATGCGTTCCGCCTTGGGCCGAGGCGACGACGTAGCAGAGGTTCTCGATCGCCCGCGCGCGCAGCAGCGTCTCCCAGTGGGCGCGGCCGGTGGTCGCGGTAAATGCCGCGGGCAGCGCCAGCAGTTCCATGCCGTCGTCGACCAGGGCGCGAAACAACTCGGGGAAGCGCAAGTCGTAACAGACCGCCAAACCCAGGCGACCAAGCGGTGTGTCGATGACGACCGGGGTATCGCCCGGGGCGATGGTCTCCGATTCGGCGTAGCGCTCACCGGTGGCCGCCACCTCGACATCGAACAGGTGGATCTTGTCGTAGCGTGCGACCTGCTGCCCGTGGTCGTCGTAGACCAGACAGGCGGCACGCACGCGTTCGGGTGCGTCATCGGCGAGCGGTAAGGTACCGCCGACCAGCCAAAGGTTATGGCGCTCTGCCTGTCTGGAGAGAAAGGCCTGTAGCGGGCCGTCGCCTTCGCGCTCGGCAAAGGCCAGCTTGTCCTCTTCCCGATGGCCCATCAGGGCAAAGTTCTCGGGCAGCACGACCAATCGGGCGCCAGCATCCGCGGCCTTGGCAATCAGCTGTCTGGCGGACTCCAGGTTTGCCTCGGGATCCGCACCGGAGACCATCTGCACGGCGGCGAGGGCTCCCCCGACCGCGGTGGTCACGGCACCACCGACAGCAGCAACTGGTCGTTGCGAACACCTCCCGGCCGGGTCTTGATACGAGACGACGGTATGCCGAGGGCGATCAGCCAGGCGCGCAACTCCTCCGCCCAGAGCTGCCCGGTTTCACCACCTGGGTAACGGATCAGCAGTCGACTGCTCTCCTCGCGGAACATCAGGGTGTCGATGGCCGTGCGCAGCGCCGGCTCGGCCAACACCGCCTGGCCGCTGCGCGGGGCGGCCCAGAACTCCGCGTCGATGACCCACGGTCCGTCAGCGGCGGGAAGGGCCGTGGCAAACAGCAGCAAGGCGACCAAGCATGTACGTTTCATCGACGGGAGGATAGCGTGTCCGGTGTGACCGACGCGACTCAATCACTTTGTGGCAACGACCCGGCCTCTGGTTCCTCCGGCTCCGGGCTGCGCTGGATGCGCTCGACCACGGGGGCGTCCCACGACCCACTGATGCGGTACTGGACCTGGCTCAGTTTGTTGACGTCCTCGGAGAACACCTCGCTGAACACCAGCAAAGCCGCGCCGACCACCGGTCCACCGAGGACCGTGCCGGCGATTGGCAGGGTACTGGAGATATGCGGCAGCACAGTCATCACCTGATCGTAGTCACGCGCCACCAGCCCGGTTCGTCCCATCAGGTTGATCGTCGCCGCGGAGGACTCGAGCAACAGGTCGTTGGTGAAGGCATCACCGTTTTCGAAGATAAAATTTCCCGAGAGACTATCGAAATGGGCCCCTTTTTCGACCAGATCACTGAAATCGAGCGACAGTCGCCGCCCAAGGGTACGTATGTTGACCAAGCTGAAGATCCTGCCAACCCCGGGCTGCACCTCGTTGAGTACGCCATCGACCAGCCGTGCCTCCAGCGAGCCGCCAAGCGTGGCCAACGTGAGATCCGTCGGCGCCCCTGGCCAATGCACCCGCGCCTGGTAGTGGGTCTCATCGACGGTGAGTCCTCCGCCATCACCGATCAGTACGGTGGCGAGGCGATGGAAGGCGGTCGTGTCGAGATTCAGGTCAAATGAGGTGGTCGCACCGCTGCCGTCGTGACGCCAACCGCCGCTGCCAGTCAGCGTCCAGTCCTCACTGGCAAGCCCAATACGGCTAAAGTGCAGCCCCTCAGAAACCGGCTCGGCGAGCACGGAGAACACACCCAGGTCGGTGCCGTTGATCTCCAGGGCATCGATGCCGATACGTAGTCCGGGAAGCTCTCTTGGATCGATTGTCGAGGTGGTGGTCGGCACACCACCGGTCTCCTCTGCCGGTTCACCCGGGTCGCTGTCATAAGCGTAATCGAGGGTAAAGCGATCGAGCTGGACCACCAACGGGCGGTCACGCCCCGGTGCGCGTGATACCTCGATCCGTCCGACCGCCTCGCGACTGTCCAGCGCGATTCGCCAAACGTCGCTATCGCCATCGATCGTGGCATCAACGGTATGCAGCACCAGCGTCTCGCCCAGGGGAAGCTCTTCGATGCGCGCACGCAGTTCGAGCGGTAGGGTCGAGTCACCGGTGGATGTGCCGTCACCCAGCTCATTCGCCAACGCCAGCCAGTCATCCAGGTCGAGTGTCTGGACGCGCAGGTCAGCTTGCCAGACTTCGGCTTCGGGTAGTGACGCAGGGCCGCTGCCGAATGCCAGGGCGGCGCGAGGCACCGTGATTTCACCATCCTGACCAAGCAGTTCGCTGACCAGCGACAACGGGCCGTAGTCCACCCGCAGGACCGGCGTCCCTACAGCGGGTAGCGACGCTTCGACCGCCAGGCGGCGGGGTGTCGATGCTGCCTTGCCGAGCGGGTCAGGCAGTTCGACCTCGAGACCGGCCAGGTCACTGTCGATCTCGATCGCGACCCGATCGACATGACCATTCGCCAGCTCGCGCACCCCGATCACCGCCTGCCAGAGCGTGGAACCGACGAAGCGCGTGCGCAGGGCGACCGGCAACAACTGGTCGATCTGTGCCTTACCGAGGCGTCCGTGCACGGTAATTTTCGGCCCATGCCGGCCCATCTCGCTATCTTCTGGTACCTGCACATCGATCTCGACCGGCATCCCGAGCCACTCGGAAGCGAGGCCCCGGCCAACCAGCGATTGGTTGGTCAAGTCCAGCCCCCCCGGGCTATGCTCCAGCGTGATGCCGTCCGCCGGCAGGTCGAGACTCACATCGGCCAGGTCGATGGTCCCCCTGCTGGTCGTCGCGCCGCCCTTGAGGTTGATATCGAGGGCCAGCCCAAGGTCCAGCCGACCGCCCCCCTGCACCACCGCAAGGTAGTCCCCAAAGCCGGCACGTAGCGGGCTCTCGCGCAGGTAACGCAGGCCGTCGTCGACATCGCCCCCGACCACCCCATTGATCAACAGCATTGGTGTGTTCGCGGTCAGATCCGCCGCGTGCGCCGTGGTGCGCCCGAGGGTGGTGTTGAAGATGCGACCGTAGTTAGCATCGATCGTCATACCGCGACCATCAAAAACCGTCCAGGCTTCGAGGTCCTCGATCCGCGGCCACCCTTCAAGGTAATCGAGGGTCATCCCGTCGACCAGGAAACGGACCTCGAAGCGGCCGTCGTGATCGTCGTACGGAAACCCGTCGAGCGCACCGTGCAGCAGCATGCCGCCCTCGACCAGGCGACCGTCGACCAGGGCATGATCGAGCCAGGCCACGACCTTGTCACCCATGATCCCGACCGGCAGATAGCGCCACGCCTCGGCGACATCGCCGTCACGGTAGCCGACCTCCAGGTCGAGGAATGGTGAACCACCATCGGCCGGCAACAGTGCCCGTAGCCGTGTGCGAGTGGTGATGTGGTCGTTGGCCGCATCAAGATCATCGACAGTCAGCACCCATCCTTCATCGCTGTGACGAACCTCCACTCCCCCATTCAAGCGGGTCACTGCGAGCGGCTCGCGAAACAACTGGGGCAAGCTGACGACGGCATTGCGGCCGTAGAGTTCGCCTG
>QNFN01000131.1 GCA_003645555.1 Gammaproteobacteria bacterium
CTGACGTTATAAGGGAACCTCTGATTAAGTCTGGACGAAGTAGATTGCGCTTGAGAATGTTCAGATTTGAGGCGCAAAACGCACGTAATAGCTAGCTGTTGCGAAGCTTTGCAACGAACAAGCTGGACATTCTGGGCGCCAGATACGAGTTCATGATTTGATCAGAGTCTTCCTAAGACTGGGGTAGAGTGTAATCGGCACTGGATGGCTTTCTCCTCTTTCATGAGACCAGATGTTCCGTGGGTCGGGCTGAAACCCGACCCATATCTACTCCCGGACATGGTGCCGGGAGACTTGATTTTCTTGCATATCCTGACGGGAACCGAGGCGCTGGGCGGCGTATAATCGGCATCCCTGAATCGGCATGGGTACGGGAGATGGCCGGCAAGCTCTACGTCAAGACCTTCGGCTGCCAGATGAACGAGTACGACACGGACAAGATCCACGCCGTGCTCGGGCGTTCGCACGGCCTTGAACCGGTGAGCGAACCGGAGGCGGCCGATGTCCTGTTACTCAACACCTGCTCGATCCGCGAGAAGGCCCAGGAAAAGGTGTTCTCGCTGCTCGGTCGTTGGAAGAGCCTGAAGGAGGTGCGTCCCGACCTGGTGATCGGGGTCGGTGGTTGCGTCGCCAGCCAGGAGGGTGAAGCGCTGCGCTCCCGCGCCCCCTGCGTCGACCTGGTGTTCGGCCCGCAGACCCTGCATCGGCTGCCGCAGATGCTCGACGCCGTCCGTGGCGAGCAGCGACCGGTGATCGACATCTCCTTCCCGCTGATTGAGAAGTTTGACTGCTTGCCCGAGCCGCGTGCCGTGGGGCCGAGTGCCTATGTCTCGGTGATGGAAGGGTGCAGCAACAAGTGCACCTACTGCATCGTGCCGCTGACCCGTGGCGATGCCGCCAGCCGACCGGTCGTCGATATCGTCGCCGAGGTCACCTCGCTGACTGCGCAGGGGGTGCGCGAGTTGACCTTGCTTGGTCAGAACGTCAACACGTACCGTGGCCACGACGAGAGCGGTGGCATAGCCGAACTCGGTGCGCTGCTGGCACGGGTTGCAGAGCAGCCGGGGGTTGAGCGGTTACGCTACCTGACCTCCCACCCGGGAGCCTTGAGCCGCAGCCTGATCAACCGTTACGCCGAGATTCCACAGCTGGTCGGTCACTTGCACCTGCCGGTGCAGAGCGGGTCAGACCGGGTGCTCAAGTTGATGCACCGCGGTTATACCGCCGCCGGGTACCTGGAGAAGGTCGCGCGGTTGCGCGAGGTGCGTCCGGGGCTGACGCTGTCGTCGGATTTTATTGTCGGCTTTCCCGGTGAGACCGACGACGACTTCCAGCTGACGCTCGACCTGGTCGACACGGTCGGCTTCGACGCTTCGTTCAGCTTCATGTTCAGCCCGCGCCCCGGTACTCCGGCGGCCTCGGTACCTGATGACGTCCCGCTCGAAGTAAAAAAGGCCCGCCTTGCCGAATTGCAGACGAGACTCGGTGCCTCGGCAAAGGCCATTGCCGATGGGCTGGTCGGCAGCATGCAGCGGGTCTTGGCCGAGCGTCCGGCACGCCAGGGCAGCGGTGATCTGGCCGGGCGGACCGAGAACAACCTGGTGGTCAACTTCCCGGCCCCGGCCGAGCTGCTCGGGCGCTTTGTCGATGTGCGCATAACGGCCGCACGGCCCCATTCGCTGCGTGGCGAGCTGGCTCTGCCACCGCTACGTGTCGCCGTGGCGAGCTAGCCCGAATAATTCGCCAGGTCGCAGAGGCATTAAACTAACGCCATGTTTTGTATGAAAAAATATAGAATATCAAAGAGCAAGGTGTTGCCTGGGGTATGGCTTAATCCGCCCTTGCACCGATCTTGTCGCCCATGAACAACCATCTCGGCACAATCATCGGATTCCCTGGCGAAATATCCAGGCTAGGATCGGCCCACCCTTGAGCGACCATCCACACGCCGCCGAACTGACCCTTGAGCCCGATGACAATGCGCGCCTGGCCAACCTCTGCGGCCCGATCGACGAGCACCTGCGTCTGCTCGAGCGCCGCCTGGGAGTCGAGATCAATAATCGTGGCAACCGCTTCCGCATTCTCGGCGAGGATGATGCCGTTATCGCCGCCACCAAGGTCATCCAGCGCCTCTACGACACCACCGACCAAGAGCAGCTGAACCAGGCTCGGGTCCACCTCTTCCTGCAGCAGTCGGGGGTCGACGAACTGGTCAATAGCGACGTCACGCCGGAGAGTGCTGAAACCGATTATGAGATCCGCACCCGTCACCTGCGCATCCGTGCCCGTGGTCCGAACCAGAAGCACTACCTGCACAGCATCCTCGAGTACGACGCCAATTTTGGTATCGGTCCCGCCGGGACCGGCAAGACGTACCTTGCGGTGGCCTGTGCCGTCGAGGCCCTGCTGACTGAGCGCGTACGACGTCTGGTGCTGGTTCGTCCGGCGGTCGAGGCGGGTGAGCGACTCGGTTTCCTGCCCGGCGATATGGCGCAGAAGATCGATCCCTACCTGCGACCGCTCTACGACGCTCTCTATGAAATGCTTGGTTTCGAACAGGTGGCCAAACTGATCGAGCGGCGTGTCATCGAGTTGGCGCCGCTCGCCTACATGCGCGGCCGAACCCTGAACGACTCCTTCATCATTCTCGATGAGGCGCAGAACACCACCGTCGAGCAGATGAAGATGTTTCTGACCCGGATCGGCTTCGGCTCGACCGTAGTCATCACCGGCGACATCACCCAGGTCGACCTGCCACGTGGCCAGCTCTCCGGGCTGCGCCAGGTCATCGAAGTCCTGCGCGATGTAGACGGCATCAGTTTCACCTTCTTCTCGGCACGCGACGTCGTTCGTCATCCGCTGGTGCAGCGCATCGTCTCTGCCTACGATACCCACGAACAGCTTGACGGCACCGATCACAGCACTTCATGAGCGGCATGACCACCGGGCCTGTTGCGGTCCAGTTCGCCACCGGCCGTGCCGGGTGCCCGGCGCCGGCCACACTGCGTCGTTGGGCGCTATCGGTACTCGCCAAGACCGGCCGCCCGGGCGCGGTGACGCTGCGTGTGGTGGGTGCCGACGAGGGTGCCGAACTCAATCGCACCTGGCGCGGCAAGCGTGGCCCGACCAACGTACTCTCGTTTCCTCTGGAAGCGCCGCCGGGCGCCCCGGAGCCGCAACTCGGCGACATCGTCGTCTGCGCACCGGTGATCGAGCGTGAGGCCGCCGAGCAGGGCAAGCCGATTGCCGCCCATTGGGCGCACATGGTGGTCCACGGCCTGTTGCACCTGGCTGGGCATGATCACCAGGCGGTTGACGAGGCCACGACGATGGAGCGGCTTGAAATCGACTTGTTGGCCCAACTAGGCTATCCAGATCCATACCATGACTGATGTTGCGCATGAACGAAGATCGACCTAAGGGTGCCCAACGCTCCTGGCTCGGGCGCCTCGGCCAGGCTCTGAGCAGCGAGCCCCGCGAGCTTGAAAAGCTGTTCGAAATGCTGCGTGACGCGCACCGTCGCGAGTTCCTCGATGCCGATGCCTTGCAGATGATCGAAGGCGTGCTCGAGGTCGCCGAGATGCGCGTCGACGACATCATGATCCCGCGCTCGCAGATGGTGGTTGTCAGCCGTGATGACCCACCCCGGGAGTTGATCCGCATCGCCCTCGAGTCGGGCCATTCACGCTTCCCGGTGATTGGTGACAGTCGCGACGAAGTGGTTGGCATCCTGTTGGCGAAGGACCTGCTCGCCTCTGGCAGCGCCCCCGGCTTCCATGTCCGCGACGTCCTGCGCCCGCCGGTCTTTATTCCCGAAAGCAAGCGGCTCGACGCCTTGCTCAAGGATTTTCGTTCCAGCCACAACCACCTCGCTATCGTTGTTGACGAGTACGGCGGGGTGGCCGGTATGGTCACCATCGAGGATGTCCTTGAGCAGATCGTTGGCGACATCGAGGACGAATACGACGTCGAGGAGGATCTCGGTATCCAGCGTTTGGACGAGCATCGTTATGCGTTGCCGGCCCTGACCGAGATCGAGGAGTTCAACGAGCAGTTCGGCACCGAGTTCAGCGATGATGAGTTCGATACCGTGGGCGGCATGGTGATCAACGGTCTCGGTCATCTGCCACGCCGGGGCGAGAGCTTCACCGTCGGTCGCTACACATTCCGGGTGCAACAGGCCGACAGGCGACGCATCCACACCCTGCAGTTGACTATCCACACCGACGATGCGACGGCGGAGGCGGTGGGCGGGGTCCCACCGGCTTCCGGCTGACTGCCCCCGGTCGATACGACGTGACGCGTGGTACCACACTCCGCGGAGACGGGCTGGCGCTTGGTGCGGGTGCGCTGGTGCCACTCGGCTTCGCCCCCTTCGGCTGGTTTCCGCTGCCGGTGCTCGCCTTGGCCCTGGCCCTGTTTGCCTGGCTCTCGGTACCGCCGCGCCACGGATTCTGGCGCGGCTGGCTGTTCGGTCTCGGCCAGTTCGGTTTCGGCATCGGTTGGGTGCATATCAGCATCTACCAGTTCGGCGGCAACAGCCTGCCGGTGGCCCTGGTCATTACCTTCGCCATGGTGGCCATCCTCGCCCTCTATCCGGCACTGCTCGCCATGTTGGTCTCGGCGTTGTGGCAGCGTGACCGGGCACCGTGGCGCGTGGTTTTGGCGCTACCGGCAGCCTGGTTACTGCTGGAGTGGCTGCGCGGTTGGCTGTTTACGGGTTTCCCCTGGCTGGCGTTGGGTACCAGTCAGATCGATGCACCGCTGGCGGCCCTGGCGCCGGTAGGCGGCAACCTGGCGGTGGGCTTTGCCGTGGTGCTGAGCGCCGGCCTGCTGTGGACCCTGGTTGCCGCTGCCAACCACGCCGGTCGGCTGGCCGCTCTGCTGCTGTTGGCCGGGCTCTGGGGTGGGCTCTGGGCCTGGGGCGGTCGCGACTGGACCGAGCCCGCCGGCGAACCGTTTCGTGCCACCCTGATTCAGGGCAACATCGCCCAGACACGCAAGTGGCTGCCGCAGGAACTCGGCATGACGCTCGACCGTTACCGGGCGCTGACCGAGTCGAGCTGGGAAAGCCGCCTGGTTGTCTGGCCTGAGACCGCCGTACCGATTTTCTACGAGAACGTGGCTGACGGTTACCTTGACGAGCTCCAGGCTGTGGCCCGACTCAATGCAACCGACCTCCTGCTCGGCATCCCCTATCGCGATCGTGCCACCGACCGTTACTACAACTCGATGCTGGCACTGACCGACGCAGGGCGTGATTTCTACTTCAAGCGCCACCTGGTGCCGTTCGGTGAGTTTCTGCCGCTGCGTGACCTGCTTGGTGAGGCACTGCGTTTTCTGCACGTGCCGATGTCCGATTTCAGCCCAGGCCCGGATGAACAGCCGCCGTTACTCCTGGCCGGGCAACCGGTTGGTATCACCATCTGCTACGAGGATGTCTTCTCAGCCGAACTGCGCAGTGTGTTGCCGGAGGCGACCTTGCTGGTCAACGTCAGCAACGACGCCTGGTTCGGCGACTCTATCGCCCCACACCAGCATCTTGCGATTGCGCGGATGCGGGCGCTGGAGAGTGGGCGCATGCTGCTGCGTGCGACCAACACCGGGATTTCGGCCATCATCGGGCCGCGGGGTGAGGTACGCGCTCGTTCGCCACAGTTCGAGATCGACGTGCTCCACGGCATGGTCGAGCCGCGCCGCGGAGCCACCCCTTACGTCCGTTTTGGTGATGCCCCGGTGATCGGTCTGGCGCTGTTGCTTGGACTGTTGGTGCTGGTGCGGCGGCCACGCCACCAGACCTGACTAGTGGGCCATGCGTGCAGTTATTGTCGGTGGGGATTCAGCCCGACACGTCACGCGGCTTCGATAACGTTCGCGTCGGACTGAAGCCCGACCTACAAATTCCCC
>QNFN01000132.1 GCA_003645555.1 Gammaproteobacteria bacterium
CCTCTTCATCCTGCAGGTAGGTGTCCCCGGTGTTGAGCCAGCCGTCGACCATGGTCTGCGCCGTCTTGGCCGGGTTGTTCCAGTAGTACTTGGCCGCCGAGTCTCCCTTGATCATCAACTGGCCGCTTTCGCCGGCCGCCACCTCGTTGCCGTTTTCGTCGACGATGCGGCTGCTGTAGCCGGTGACCATGCGCCCGCTGGTCCCGGCCTTGTAATCGTCGGCGGTGTTGGAGATGAAGATGTGCAGTGCTTCGGTCGAGCCGATGCCGTCGAGAATCACGGTCCCGGTCTGCTCCTTCCAGCGGCGGAAGATGTCCGCGGGCAGCGCCTCACCGGCCGAGACGCAGTAGCGCACCGAGGCGAAATCGGCCTGGTGGGATTCCAGGTAGGCGAGTTGGGCGGCGTAGAGTGTCGGTACACCGAAATAGAGCGTCGGTTTGAAGGTGCCAATGGTCTCGAGGGTGTTGTCCGGCGCTGGCCGGGCCGGGAACAGCACGGCGGTGGCGCCGACCCATAGTGGGAAGGTCATGCCGTTGCCGAGGCCGTAGGCGAAGAACAGCTTGGCCGCCGAGAAGCAGATGTCATCCTCGTGCACGCCGAGGGTTTCGACGCCGTAGAACTGGCTGGTCACGACCATGTCACGGTGCAGGTGGACGGCGCCCTTCGGCGTGCCGGTGGTGCCCGAGGAGTAGAGCCAGAAGCAGTCATCGGTGGCCGCGGTCGGTGCGGCTTCGAGAGTGGCATCCGCGCCATCGATCAGTGCGACCAGGTTCGGACCGTCACCTTCGGTAGGCAGCGTTTGGTTCGGCTTGTGTGGGGATGCTTCGAGTGCCGGTTCGACCTCGGCGGCGAACTCGGGTGAGTAGATCACCGCGGCGCAGCCGGAGTCCTCGATCATGAAGGTGTAGTCCTTGGCGCGCAGCAGGGTATTCAGCGGCACCGGGACGATGCCGGCCCTGATGGCGCCCCAGAACAGGAAATAGAACTCGGCGCAGTCCTTGACCATCATCAGCATGCGCTCGCCACGACCGAGGCCGAGGCCGAGCAGGGCATTGCCACAACGGTTGACCCGCTCGGCAAGCTCGGCGTAGGTCACCTCGCGGCCACCGGTTTCGCGAATCGCGACCTTGGCGCCACGGCCTTCGGCAAGATGGCGATCGATGAATGGCACGGCGACGTTGAACACCGATGCAAATTCGACGTGCGCCTCCGCCGGGCCCGACGAGATGGTAAGGGCGTGGTCCTGCATCTGCTCTCCTTCGGTGGCCATCATGCCGCCTGGCATCACTGCGCGACGGAGATGACTCTTATGGCCCCATTATTTGTTACGTTTACGTTTACGTAAACGTCGATAAAGCTGTTGCCAAGCCGACCTAGTATGGACTGATTTCACCTGAATGCAGAAGCGGTGTGCAGGCTGTTGCCGTAATGGTCCAGATCGCCAGCAGGAAGGGGAGTGAAAAGCAGGGGCAAGCGTCGATGGCACCCCAAATGGCCTCATGGGGCGTGCCCGTGGATCAGGTGGCCACGTTACACTTGCGGTCATGCACACAGGAAACCGTCGATGACCCGCGATGATCGTCTGCCGCAGCGTTCGAGCCGTGGTGAGGTCAATGCGTTTCTGCGGCGCGTCGCCACGACCCCGTCGACAGGGGGTGGACGTCTGCTTTTTGCCCTCGACGCCACGGCGAGCCGTGAACCGACCTGGGACCGCGCCAGCCACCTGCAGGCCGAGATGTTCCAGGTGGCGGCGGCTCTCGGTGGCCTGGCGATCCAGGTCGCCTGGTACCGGGGGTTCCTCGAGTTCGAGGCGAGCCCCTGGTGCACATCGAGCGCCCCTCTGCTCGAGCGCATGACCGCCGTCCGATGCGCGGCCGGCCAGACCCAGGTCGGCCGGGTCCTGGAGTACGCCATCGCCGAGCATGGCCGAGGCTCGGTCAGCGCCCTGGTGTTCGTCGGCGACTGTGTTGAGGAGTCCCCTGATCCGTTGTACCGCTCCGCCGGCCAGCTGGGGCTGCTCGGTGTGCCCGCCTTCATGTTTCTCGAGGGCGGTGACCCGCGTGCCACGCAGGTCTTTACCGAGGTCGCACGGCTCAGCGGGGGCGCATTCAGTCCGTTCGATGCCGGTAGTGCGGCCCAGTTGCGTGCCCTGCTGACCGCCGTTGCGGTCTACGCCAGCGGCGGTCGCAAGGCACTCGAGGCGCATGGGCAGGCGCGAGGCGGTCAGGCTCTGCGCCTGCTCAAACAGCTCGGCCGCCGCTGATGTTGTTACGCATTCTGCTGGTTGTCGGTGCCATCGGCCTGATCTATTGGTACATGTTGCAGGGCATGCCACCGGCAAAGCGTCGGGTGACACATCGAAACGCCGCGCTGGTGGCGCTGGGCGTGGTGCTGGTCATGCTCGCACTCACCGGGCGGGCCCATTGGCTGTTCGGGTTGATCGGTGGCCTGCTGCCGTTCGCGCGCCGGCTGCTGATGGTGGCCATCCAGAATCGGGCGATGCAGTGGCTGGGTAGTGTCATGACCCCGGCTGCTGGTGCCGCCGGCGCAAGCGGGCAGCAATCCGAGGTCGGGACCGCGATGTTGCGCATGACCCTCGACCATGCCAGCGGCCGGCTCGATGGGGAGATTCTGCTGGGCCGGTTTGCCGGTCGTAAGCTCCATGACCTCAAGTTTCCGCAACTGCTTGAGCTGCTGGCCGAGTGCCGTGCAGACGACCCGCAGGGAGCGGCGCTGCTCGAAAGCTACCTCGAACGGGAACACGCCGAGCGTTGGGCCGAGGCAGATGCCGAGCCGGGCGTGACACCTCCGTCGATCGATTTCGGCGAGGAAGAGGCGCGACAAATCCTCGGTGTTGCTCCTGACGCTGATGCGTCGGCGGTTCGTGCGGCCCATCGCAGCCTGATCCAGCGCCTCCATCCGGATCGTGGTGGATCGGCCTATCTCGCCGCCCAGATCAATCGCGCCAAGGAGCTGCTCCTTGCCGGGTTGAGCAAGGGATAGCCCGCCATATTCCCGCACAGGAGTAACTTATGAACGATCAGGCCCCGCCCGAAGAGAGCGCACTGGCGCAGCGCACCACGGCCATGCCGGCCGACACCAATCCCAACGGCGACATCTTCGGTGGTTGGGTCATGGCGCAGATGGACCTTGCCGGCGGGGCGGCAGCGATCAAGCGTGCCAAGGGGCGTGTCGCGACCGTCGCCGTCGACGGCATGAGCTTCCATCGACCGGTATTCGTCGGTGATCAGGTCAGCGTCTACACACGGATCGCCCGGGTAGGACGGACATCGGTGTCGGTGCACGTCGAGGCGTGGGTCTGCCGGGGTATCGGCGGCGAGCCGATCCAGGTCACCGAGGGGCAGTTCACCTTTGTTGCCATCGACAGCGAAGGGCGGCCACGGCCGGTGGACGGGTAGGCTGGATGGGAGTGGCGAACTTTCCTTGGATGGAGACCTGAAGGATGGAGGTGTTGTGGAAGAATTGTTGACCGAAGGGGAGTTTGGTTTTTATGCTCCGACTGAAAAAATCAGGTTTCTTCGTTTTCTCGTTGCTTTGGGACTCTCGCGCGGGAAGCTGACCAAGTGGATTCGTAAAGGTTGGCTGGACCTGCACGGTCCGATCGTGGATGCCGAGGTTCGCGGAGTTCGCTACAGGTTTGATCTAAGGGATAACGTTACTGACAGCAAAGTTTTGCTCTCTTCAAGAGAGTATGACCGGCGGGAGATCCAAGCCTTGACCGAGACTGCCGGAGGAAGGACGTTTGTAGATGTTGGTGCTAACACGGGTTACTACACGTTAAGCCTCCTGGAAAGAGGCGCGGCACAGGTCATTGCGATGGAGCCGAATCCGCCAACTCTGGAACGCCTCTTGTTTAACCTGAAAATCAACAAAGTATCTGATCGAGTGACCGTAATTGAGGAAGGTGTGGGTCCGGAAGGCGAACTCGAGTTTTTCCAGACCGCTGCCCTGGGCAGTGCAAGTTTTGTAAAACCGGGAGAGGATTCCCCATCGATACGAGTGCGGACGCGGCCAATCCTCGCAATGCTGATTGAGGCCGGCGTGGAGACTGTCGGTAGCCTGAAGATCGATGTGGAGGGGTTCGAGGATCGGGCGCTCATCCCGTTTCTCCAGAACGCGCCAGAACGGCTGTTACCTGAGACCGTGGTGATGGAGGTGTGCAATTCCTCGAATTGGGCCCTGGACCCGATGGAATTGTTTACCCTGAAGGGATATCGCCTACTCCAGGAGACCCGCGGCAACCTTATCCTGCGCCGCGACGCGGCTCGGCAGTAGCTCCTTCAGCCATGCGCCTCAAGTCCAGGGTTTGCCTCCTCCACCTGGCCAGGTTTCACGAAAACTTCGGGCAGGATGTGCCCTCGGCATGGCTGATTACTGACCTGCCTGTTCCTGAAGAGAGAGGCGTTCAGCCTAGCTTTTCGGTCAGTTCCGGCACGGCCTCGAACAGGTCAGCAACCAGGCCGTAGTCGGCCACCTGGAAGATCGGCGCCTCCTCGTCCTTGTTGATCGCCACGATCACCTTGGAATCCTTCATACCCGCCAGGTGCTGGATCGCCCCGGAAATCCCCACGGCAATGTAGAGCTCCGGCGCCACCACCTTGCCGGTCTGCCCGACCTGGTAGTCGTTGGGTACGTATCCGGCATCGACTGCCGCTCTCGAGGCCCCAACTCCCGCGCCAAGCTTGTCGGCCAGCGCCTCGATAATCTGGAAGTTCTCGCCGCTGCCGACGCCGCGACCGCCGGAGACGATGATCTTGGCGCTGGTCAGTTCCGGACGCTCGGATTTCGTCAGCTCCGAACCGACGTAGCGCGACAGGTCGGGGTCGACCGCCGCCGCCGTCGATTCGATAGGGGCGCTGCCACCCTCGGTCGCGGCCGCGTCAAATGCCGTCCCGCGCACCGTGATCACTTTCAGTCCGTCACGGCTCCTGACCGTCGCCAGCGCGTTGCCGGCGTAGATCGGCCGCACGAAGGTGTCCTCGCTCTCGACGGCGACGATCTCCGAGATCATCGCCACGTCATTCAGGGCCGCCACTCGCGGCAGCACGTTCTTGCCCGACGTCGTCGCCGGGGCGAGCAGGTGCGAAAACCCGTCGGCCAGCGATGCGAGCAGATCGGCCAGCGGCTCGGCCAGCGGGTGCTCGTAGTGGCTGTCGTCGACCAGTAGGACCTGGTCCACACCGGCGACCGCGGCCGCTGCTTCGGCGACACCGCCGCAGTTCGATCCGGCCACCAGCACCGTGACCGGGCCGCCGCAGGCGATGGCCGCGGTGACGGTGGTCAGCGTCGCCGGCTTCAGATGGGTGTTGTCGTGTTCTGCGAGTACTAATGAAGCCATCTCAGATCACCTTTGCTTCGTTCTTGAGCTTGTCGATGAGCGCATCGACGTCTGCGACTTTCACGCCGCCCTGCCTTACGGGAGGTTCGTTCACGGCCAGGGTCTCCAACCGGGGACTCGCATCCACCCCGAGATCCTCCGGGGTGAAGGTATCGAGCGGCTTCTTCTTCGCCTTCATGATGTTCGGCAGTTTCGCGTACCGCGGCTCGTTCAACCGCAGGTCGGTGGTGATGATCGCCGGCAGGTTCAGATCCACTGTCTCCAGGCCGCCGTCGATCTCGCGGGTGACCGCGACGGTGCCATTTCCCGGAACCACCTTCGAGGCGAAGGTCCCCTGCGGCCAGCCCAGCAGCGCCGCGAGCATCTGCCCGACCTGGTTGGAGTCGTCATCAATGGCCTGCTTGCCGAGAATCACCAGCTTCGGCTGCTCCTTGTCGACCAGCGCCTTGAGGCACTTGGCGACGGCAAGGGGTTGGAGTTCGGCATCCGACTCGACCAGGATGCCCCGATCGGC
>QNFN01000133.1 GCA_003645555.1 Gammaproteobacteria bacterium
CGACAGTAGGCAGGATCACTTCACGCAGGGCCCGCTGGTGGATCTCCGGAGTTACCACCGGGGCCGGTGAATAGGCGCCCATGCCCCCGGTATTTGGTCCGCGATCGCCGTCATCGCGCGCCTTGTGATCCTGCGAGCTGGCCATGGCCAGCACGTGGCGGCCGTCGACCATGACGATGAAGCTCGCCTCTTCGCCGCGCAGGAACTCCTCGATAACGACCCGGTTGCCGGCCTCGCCGAAGGCGTTGCCGGCGAGCATGTCGCGCACCGCGGCAATGGCCTCATCCTCGGATTCGGCCAGGATCACCCCCTTGCCGGCGGCCAGACCGTCGGCCTTGACCACGATCGGGGCGCCCTGCTCACGGACGTAGGCAATCGCGGCGTCGATGTCGGTGAAACTCGCGTAGGCGGCGGTCGGGATGGCGTGACGCTCGAGGAAATCCTTGCAGAAGGTCTTTGATCCTTCGAGCTGGGCGGCGCCGGCGCTTGGTCCGAAACAGCGCAGACCGGCTTCGCTGAAGCGGTCGACGATGCCGGCCACCAGCGGTACCTCGGGTCCGATGACGGTGAGGTCGATGGCCTGCTCTCGGGCGAAGGCGAGCAGTTCATCGATTGCCTCGGCGCCGATGGCCACGTTCTCGATGCCCGGTTCACGTGCGGTGCCGGCGTTGCCCGGTGCGACGTAGACCTGTTCGACTCGTGGCGATTGCGCCAGCTTCCACGCCAGGGCGTGCTCGCGGCCACCGCCGCCGACCACCAGTACCTTCATTGCCGCTCCCTTGTCGTTACCGTTGTAGGACTCGGAATGTAGGTCGGGCTTGAGCCCGACATGTCGGACTGAAGTCCGACCTACATGAAGAGCCGTAGTAGCGAAGCGCCGGTTATCCGACCTGTCTCAGTGCCTGAAGTGGCGCATGCTGGTGAAGATCATCGCCATGTCGTGCTCGTTGGCGGCGGTGATCACTTCGTCATCGCGCATCGAGCCGCCTGGCTGGATCACCGCGCCGATACCGGCGGCGGCGGCGTTGTCGATACCGTCGCGGAACGGGAAGAATGCGTCGGAGGCCATGACCGCACCGCGTACCTCCAGGCCGGCGTGCTCGGCCTTGATCGCTGCGATGCGTGCCGAGTTGATCCGGCTCATCTGCCCGGCGCCTACCCCGATCGTGCGCAGGTCGCGGCCATAGACGATGGCATTCGACTTGACGAACTTGGCCACGCGCCAGGTGAACAGCAGATCACGCATTTCGTCCACGGTCGGCTCGCGTCTGGTGACGATGCGGGTCTCGTCATGCAGTTCGAGATCGGCGTCCTGTACCAGCAGGCCGCCGGTAACACGTTTGTAGTCGAGGCGGGCGGTTTGGGTGGTTGGCCAGGTGCCACATTCGAGCAGGCGCACGTTCTTTTTCGCCGCGATCACCATGCTCGCCGCTGCACTGACCGTGGGGGCGATGATCACCTCGACGAACTGGCGGGCGACGATGGCCTCAGCGGTGGCGGCATCGAGTTCACCATTGAAGGCGATGATGCCGCCGAAGGACGACTCGGGGTCGGTGGCGTAGGCGCGGTCGTAGGCCTCGAGCAGCGTGCTGCCGAGAGCGACACCGCACGGATTGGCGTGCTTGACGATGACACAGGCGGGGTCGTCGGTAAATTGCTTGACGCACTCGAGAGCGGCGTCGGTGTCGGCAATGTTGTTGTAGGAGAGTTCCTTGCCTTGCAGCTGTCGGGCGCTGGCGATCGATACCTCACCGGCGGGTTGTTCGATGTAGAAAGCCGCACGCTGATGCGGATTCTCGCCGTAACGGAGCGTCTGGGCGCGGGTGACCTGGCTGTTGAACGTGCGCGGGAAGGGCTCTGACGCACCGTCACCGCAGCGTGCGCCCAGGTAGTTGGCAATGGCGCCGTCGTAGCTGGCGGTGTGCTCGAAGGCACTTGTCGCAAGGCGAAAGCGGGTGGCGTCGCTGACCGCGCCGTCGTTGGCTGCCATCTCCTCGATGACCTGGCTGTAATCGGCCGCATTGACCACCACCGTCACAGCGGCGTGATTCTTGGCCGCGGCGCGGAGCAGCGTTGGCCCGCCGATGTCGATGTTTTCGATGGCGGTCGGCAGATCGCAGTCGGGGCGGGCCACGGTCTCGCGGAACGGGTAGAGGTTGACTACCACCAGGTCAATTGGTGCGATGCCGTGCTCAGCCATCACCGCCTCGTCGGTGCCACGGCGACCGAGGATACCGCCATGCACCTTCGGGTGCAGGGTCTTGACCCGGCCGTCCATCATCTCCGGAAAGCCGGTGTGGTCAGAGACCTCGATTACGTCGAGACCGGCCTCGGCCAGCAGGCGGGCCGTGCCTCCGGTGGAAAGCAGTTCGACGTCGCGTTCAGCCAGTGCGTTGGCAAAGTCGATGATGCCGGTCTTGTCGGAGACGCTGAGCAGGGCGCGCCGGATGGGATTCATTAGGGAACCTCTGATTAAGTCTGGACGAAGTAGATTGTGCTTCAGAATGTTCAGGTTTGAGGCGCCAATCGCACGTAATAGCTAGCTATTGCGAAGCTTTGCAACGACAAAGCTGGACATTCTGGGCGCCAGATACGAGTTCATGATCTGATCAGAGGTTCCTTAGTGGCCTCTCGTGCGTGGCTGTGCCGGTCCGGCAACGCCGGACGACGGGGACGGGAGTCAGTCCAGTTGGTAGAGCTTGAGCTTCTTGCGCAGCGTGCTGCGGCTGATACCGAGGTAGTCTGCGGCATGACTCTGGTTGCCGCGGGCATACTGCATCACGCTCTCGAGCAGCGGCCGTTCGATCTCGGCCAGCACCAGTTTGTACAGGCCACCCGGGCGTTCGCCGTCAAGGTCACTGAAGTACTTGTCCATCGCCTTGCGTACGCAGTCGCGCAGCGGTTGGCCAACGGCTTGTTCGGTGGTCTCGGCCACAGTCGGGTGCCCGCCGCGCTTCATGCCGCGAGTACCGTCTCGCCGGCGCGAGCGAAGTAGTCGTTGATCAGGGACAATTGATGGGTACGGCTGTCGGCACGGACTATCAGGTTGCGGAATGCCGAGGAGTCGCGCAGGCCGCGGCTGTACCAGGCGGCGTGTTTGCGTGCGACACGCACACCGGTTGCTTCGCCGTAGAAGTCATAGAGCGCTTCGAGGTGTTCGACCAGCAGATCGCGGATCGCGCCCGGCGTGGGTGCCGGGAGATGTTCGCCGGTGGCCAGGTAATGCTCGATTTCGGCAAAGATCCATGGTCGGCCCTGGGCCGCACGACCGATCATGATTCCGGCGGCACCGGTGGTTTCGAGCACGTGGTGTGCCTGCTCCGGGGTGCGGATGTCACCGTTGGCAATTACCGGGATGGAGACTGCGGATACCACCTCACGGATGGTGTCGTACTCGGCTTCGCCGCTGTAGCCATCGGCGCGGGTGCGGCCGTGGATGGCCAGCGCCTGCACTCCGGCGGCCTCGGCGCGGCGGGCGATGTCCACGGCATTGCGTGATCCGTGGTCCCAGCCGGTGCGGATTTTCAGCGTCACCGGCGCCGCGACGGCCGCGACCACCGCCTCGAGGATGCGCGTGACCAGCGGTTCGTCACGCAGCAGTGCCGAGCCGGCCTGGACGTTGCAGACCTTTTTTGCCGGACAGCCCATGTTGATATCGATGATCTGGGCCCCGTTGTCGACATTGACGCGGGCCGCCTCGGCCATCATCGCCGGGTCGGTGCCGAGCAGTTGTACCGAGCGCGGTGTCGGCTCGCCACGGTGATCGGCGCGGCGCCTGGTCTTGTCGCTGCCCCAGAGCAGGGAGTTCGACGAAACCATCTCGGACACGGCAAGCCCTGCGCCGAAACGACGGCAGAGCTGGCGGAAGGGGCGGTCAGTCACCCCGGCCATCGGTGCCAGGACGAGGTTGTTGCGCAGCCTGTAGGGGCCGATTCTCATCGCTCGAAGACGGTCCGGTGGAGGGTCAAAAACGGGGCGCCCATGTTAACCGCAACCGTGGCGGGGATAAAGCCGCCGGAGCAGGTTTCAGAGAAAATCGAAGTTGTAGCTGACCGCTTCCGGTCCGGGATCGAGCAGTTCGAGGACCACTTGCACCGGGATGTCGGGTGGCAGCCGTTCTGCCGTGCCGCGATTCGGGCCAAGGTACTCGGCGGGCTTGAACCGGCGCTGCGCGAACCACTGCTCGTCGAGGCTGGTAAAGGTCAGCTGCATCACCGGGAAGGGCTGGGTGTAGGGCGCGCGATTGACGATGGTGACATCGACCAGAAGACCGTTGCCGAAGCGCGGGTGGGCGCGGATGTCGCGGGCGAGGATCTCGACCCGTTCGGGATCACGCAGTGCCGGCAGGCGGCAGCCGGCGAAGGCGCAACCACGCTCCAGCCAGGGCCGCAGGTCGGGCGCAGCGAGCAGCGGCTCGCGCAGGCCGAGCACCAGTTGCACGCCGAGCAGGCCCAGTAGCAGCACGTTGGCGAAGGCGAGCAGCAGGGTCCTTCCCGGGTGGGCTGGGCGCCGCGGCTCCCGGGCCAGCTGCTGCTCGAGGCCGAGTACTTCCTCGGGTGCCGGGTGGGATGCCCTTCGAATTGGCTCGTCATGGTCGAGGATGGCATCTGGATCGACATCCATCGCCGCGCCCGTCCCTGTGTCCGCCAACTCCGGCGCGCGGTCGGGTTGCTCGTGAACGGTCGCCCTGGTGGGGTCGTCGTGCAGCCCCGGTTCCGGTTCACTGGTGTAGGCGGGTACCAGTTCGAGACGCCCATCGAACAGCGCGTCGCAGCAGCCGCAACGGACCAGGCCGCGTGCCGTTTCGAGGGCGCGTGGTGGCAGCCGGAAAACGGTCTGGCAACTCGGGCAGCGGACATGCATGGTCGCGGTCTCCTTGCCGTCAAAGATAGCCGAACTCAAAGGCGTCGGCCGTCGAGTCGCACCCAACCGTCGCGTTCGCTGCGAGCCAATTCCCCACACCACGGCCGATAGGCTGAAGCGACGCTGTCAGCCTGTTCCGGGAGGATGCCGGAGAGCACCAGCGCCCCACCCGGGAGCAGCCGTGCGGCCAGACCGGGGGCCAGGGTTACCAGCGGTCCGGCAAGGATGTTTGCCAGCAGCAGGTCACAGCGCAGGTCGTCCGGTACGGATTCAGGCAGGCGGGTATGCAGCCGGCCGGTGACCCCGTTGCGCTCGGCATTGGTGCGGGTTGCGGTCAACGCCTGCGGGTCGAGATCAACGGTCCACGCCGTATCGGCGCCGAGCAGCAGCCCGGCGATGGCCAGGATGCCGGAACCGCAGCCGTAGTCGAGCAGGGTGGCCGGCGGGGCGTGGCCGTCGAGCCACTCCAGGCAAAGGGCCGTCGTCGGGTGGGTGCCGGTGCCGAAGGCGAGGCCCGGGTCGAGGTGCAGGTTGATTCCCGCCGGGTCGGGCGGTTCGTGGTTGCTTGGGCAGACCCAGAGCCGGTGCCCGAAACGCATCGGCCGGAAGTCGTCGAGCCAGGCACGTTCCCAGTCGCGCTCGGCGAGGGCTTCGACCCGCCAGCCGGTGATGTGACCGCCAAGCAGTTTCGTCAGTGTCTCGCGCAGTGGTACGGCATCGAACGCAGATGGGAACAGGGCGCTGACGCGATTGTGAGGCCAGGTGCGTATCTCACCAGGGAGAGGCTCGTAAACCGGATCGTCGGCTGCGTCCTCGACGGTGACCGACAGCGCACCTGCCGACTCGCAGGCCGTGCCGATGGCTTCGAGGTGATTTTCTGGGACCTCGAGCGTGACTTGCAACCAGTGCGCCATGCCTGGGGACCTCAGGTTAAGGATCCTCTGATCAAATCATGAACTCGTATCTGGCGCCCAGAATGCCCAGCTGTATTGGGTCGCCAG
>QNFN01000134.1 GCA_003645555.1 Gammaproteobacteria bacterium
GGAGACGGTGTTCAACACCGGCTCCCTGGTCGCTCCCGAGCGCCTGAAGTTGCACGAGGTCATCGACTTCTGTGTCGATGTCTACGGCGGCACCATCGGTGCCGAGTACATGCACATCACCCGTACCCCCGAGAAACGCTGGATCCCGGCGCGTCTCGAGGGCAGTCGTGCCAAACTCGACCTGAGTACTGAACGCCGCATCGCACTGCTTGAGCGGCTGACCGCCGCCGAAGGGCTGGAGCGTTACCTGCACAGCAAGTACGTCGGCCAGAAACGCTTCTCGCTCGAGGGCAGCGAGTCATTGATCCCAATGCTCGACGAACTTCTGCAGCGTTCCGGTAGCCACGGCATCAAGGAGACCGCGATCGGCATGGCCCACCGCGGCCGCCTCAACGTGCTGGTCAACATCCTCGGCAAGTCGCCCAACGACCTGTTCGAAGAGTTCGAGGGCAAAAAGAAAAAAGTCGTCAAAGGCTCCGGTGACGTCAAGTACCACATGGGCTTTTCCAGCGACCTGGAGACCCCCGGCGGCACCCTGCACCTGGCGCTCGGCTTCAACCCGTCGCACCTCGAGATCATCAACCCGGTGATCGAGGGCTCGGTGCGCGCCCGCCAGCAGCGCCGTATCGACCATACCGGCAAGCAGGTGCTACCGATCCTGATCCACGGTGACGCGGCCTTTGCCGGCCAGGGCGTGGTGATGGAGACACTGCAGATGTCCAACACCCGCGGTTACACCACCGGCGGGACGGTGCACATCGTCATCAACAACCAGGTCGGGTTCACCACCAGCAACCCGGTCGACAGCCGCTCGACATTCCACTGTACCGAGGTGGCGAAGATGGTCCAGGCGCCCATCTTCCACGTCAACGGCGACGATCCCGAGGCGGTGCTGTTCATCACCCAGCTGGCGCTCGACTATCGTATGGAGTTCGGCAAGGACGTGGTCATCGACCTGGTCTGCTACCGCCGTCACGGCCATAACGAGGCGGACGAACCGGCGGCGACCCAACCGATGATGTACAAGATCATCCGCGACCGACCGACCACCCGCCAACTGTACGCCGAGCAGCTCGCCAATGCCGGCGTGCTGACCAAGGCCGATACCGATTCGATGGTCATCGACTACCGCGATGCCCTGGACGAGGGGCGCATGGTGGCCCAGGGCATCGTGCCGCTGCAGCCATCGAAGTTCTCGGTCGACTGGACGCCGTACCTCGACAAGGAGTGGACCGACGACGGCGACACCTCGGTCGACGGCACCCGCCTGCGCGCCCTGGCCGATACCCTGCTCGACCTGCCGGACGGCGTCGAGTTGCACCCGCGCGTTGCCCGCATCTATGCCGACCGACGCAAGATGGCCGCCGGTGCCGCCCCGATCGACTGGGGCTTCGGCGAAACCATGGCGTATGCCTCGCTGCTGACCGAGGGTTACCCGGTGCGCCTGTCTGGCCAGGATGTGGGCCGCGGCACCTTCTTCCACCGCCACGCCGTGCTGCACAACCAGCATGACGGGACCAACCACATCCCACTGCAGCACCTGGCCGACGACCAGGCCCATTTCATTGTCATCGACTCGCTGTTGTCGGAAGAGGCGGTGATGGGCTTCGAGTACGGTTTTGCCACTGCCGATCCGACGTCACTGGTGATCTGGGAAGGCCAGTTCGGCGATTTCGCCAACGGCGCCCAGGTGGTCATCGACCAGTTCATCAGTTCCGGAGAGTCCAAGTGGGGGCGCCTGTGCAGCCTGGCGCTGTTCCTGCCGCACGGCTTCGAAGGCCAGGGACCCGAGCACTCCTCGGCCCGGATCGAGCGCTACCTGCAACTGTGCGCCGAGTACAACATGCAGGTCTGCGTACCGACCACGCCGGCACAAATTTTCCACCTGATCCGCCGCCAGATGGTGCGTAACTTCCGCAAGCCGCTGATCGTGATGACGCCAAAGAGCCTGTTACGTCACAAGCGTGCCGTCTCGACCCTCGAGGACCTGACCCAGGGCCAGTACCAGGTGGTGATCGACGAAATCGATGACCTCAAGGCGGCCAGGGTCAAGCGCGTGGTGCTCTGCTCCGGCAAGGTCTACTACGACCTTCTCGAGACACGCCGTGCCGAGGGACTCGAGGACGTCGCCATCGTGCGCATGGAGCAGCTCTACCCGTTCCCGCGCGATGCCTTGACCGCGCTGATGAAGCGCTATCCGAAGGCAAAAGATGTGGTCTGGTGCCAAGAAGAGCCGCGCAACCAGGGCGCGTGGTACCAGCAGCGCCATCACTACAAGATCTGCATTGGTGACAAGCGCAAGCTTTATTACGCCGGCCGCAATGCCTCGGCATCACCAGCTGCCGGCAGTTTCGCCGAGCATGCCGCACAACAGCAGGCGCTGGTCGCGCAGGCGCTGTCCGGCACGTTCGAATTCGCTGAGTAATGTGTGGCCCGGCCCCGCTTGCTCGAGACAATCAACCGTACGGAATGAGAGACTAGACCCATGCGCATTGAAGTCCGTGTGCCCGTTCTTCCTGAGTCGGTGGCGGAGGGAACCCTCCTCAACTGGCACAAAAAGCTTGGCGATGCCGTCGCCCGGGACGAGAACCTGGTCGACATCGAGACCGACAAGGTCGTGCTCGATGTCCCGGCCCCCAAGGATGGCGTGCTGGTCGAGATCCTCAAGAATGAGGGTGACACCGTGGCTGGCGAGGATGTCATCGCCGTGCTCGACACCGAAGCCAAGGCCGAAGCTGCCGCACCGGCCACCACCGAGGCGCCAGCTGCCGAGAAGCCAGCCGCCGCTCCGGATCTGAGTCCGGCGGTTCGCAAGCTGGTCGCCGAGCACGCGCTCGACCCGAGCAAGATCGACGGTACCGGCAAGGGTGGCCGGATCATCAAGGAAGACGTACTCAACTTCATTGAGGCGCAGAAGCAGGCCCCAGTAGAAGCTCCGGCACCGGCCGCCGCCCCGGCTCCCGCCGCGGCACCGGTCGCCGTCCCCACGGCGCCCCTCGGCGACCGATCCGAACAACGCGTGCCGATGACCCGGCTGCGCGCACGTATCGCCGAGCGCCTGGTCGAAGCGCAGCACACCGCCGCCATGCTGACCACCTTCAACGAGGTCAACATGCAGCCGGTCATGGAACTGCGTAAGCGCTACAAGGACAAGTTCGAGAAGGACCACGATGGCACCCGCCTCGGCTTCATGTCGTTCTTCATCAAGGCGGCAATCGCCGGCCTGCAGCGCTACCCCGAGGTCAACGCCTCGATCGATGGCAGCGACATCGTCTATCACGGCTACTACGACATCGGCGTCGCGGTCTCCGGTCCACGTGGACTGGTGGTACCGATCCTGCGTGATACCGACCAGATGAGCTTCGCCGGTATCGAGCAGGGCATCGCCGATTTCGGCAAAAAGGCGCAATCGGGCCAGCTGACCATGGACGACCTGACCGGCGGCACGTTCACCATCTCCAACGGTGGCGTCTTCGGTTCCCTGGTCTCAACGCCAATCCTGAACCCGCCGCAGAGTGCCATCCTCGGCATGCACAAGATCCAGGAACGCCCGGTGGCCGAGAACGGCCAGGTGGTGATCCGGCCAATGATGTACCTGGCACTGACCTATGATCACCGTATCGTCGACGGCCGCGAGGCGGTCCGTTTCCTGGTGACCATCAAGGAGGCGCTCGAAGATCCGGCGCGGCTGCTGCTACAGGTCTGAAGCGATACCAACGAGGGGCCGCATCCGATCACGGATGCGGCCCCAACCTTCTCTAGGGGGAGAATGACATGTCCAAGTCCTACGACGTCGTCGTCATCGGTGCCGGTCCGGCCGGTTACGTCGCGGCCATTCGCGCCGCGCAACTCGGCCTTAAAACCGCCTGCGTCGACCGCTGGATCAACAAGCAGGGCGAGCCGGCCCTCGGTGGCACCTGCCTGAACGTCGGCTGCATCCCGTCGAAGGCACTGCTCGAGTCATCCGAGCATTACCACGAACTGTTGCATGGCCTCGGCGAGCACGGCATCAGCGCCAAGTCGGTGGGCATCGACGTACCGAAAATGATCGCCCGCAAGGACAAGATCGTCAGTGACCTGACCGGCGGTATCAAGCAGCTGTTCAAGGCCAACAAGATCGACTGGGTGCAGGGCGCTGGTCGCTTACTCACCGGCAAACAGGTCGAGGTGACTCCGAACGGCGCCGACCAGCCAAGCGAAACGCTCGAAGCAGGCGCAGTGATCCTCGCCACCGGCTCACGTCCGGTCGACATCCCTGCTGCACGCATTAACCGTGATCGTATCGTCGACTCCACCGGCGCGCTCGAACTGACCGAGGTGCCGAAGCGGCTCGGCGTCATCGGCGCCGGCGTCATCGGCATCGAACTCGGCAGCGTCTGGCGCCGCCTCGGTTCCGAGGTGATCCTGCTCGAAGCGCAGGACGACTTCCTGCCGCTGGCCGATGCCCAGATCGCACGGGAATCCCTGCGCCAGTTCAAGAAGCAGGGTCTCGATATCCGCCTCGGTGCACGCGTCACCTCGACCAAGGCGACCGCCAAGCAGGTCGCGCTGACCTACCAGGACAAGAACGGGGACCACAAGCTGATCTTCGACAAGCTGATCGTTGCGGTTGGCCGCCGGCCCAATTCAGACAACCTCTGGGCCCCGGACGTCGAGTTGCTGACCGACGAATCCGGCTTCGTCCACGTTGATGACCAGTGCCGTTCGACGCTACCCGACATCTATGCCGTCGGCGACCTGGTGCGCGGCCCGATGCTGGCCCACAAGGGTTCCGAGGAGGGTGCCGCGGTGGCCGAGATTATCGCCGGCCAGGCGACCGAGCTGAACCACGACACCATCCCGTCGGTGATCTACACCGCACCGGAGATCGCCTGGGTGGGCAAGACCGAGGAAGATCTCAAGGCCGCCGGCATCGATTACCGCATCGGCACCTTCCCGTTTGCCGCCAACGGTCGCGCACGGGCCATGGAACAGGCCGCTGGCATGGTCAAGATCATTGCCGACGCCAAGACCGACCGCATCCTCGGTGGTCACATCGTCGGCCCGATGGCCTCCGAGTTGATCGCCGAGATCGTGCTGGCAATGGAATTCAGAGCCAGTTCCGAGGACATCGCACGGACCATCCACGCCCACCCGACGCTGTCGGAATCGCTGCACGAAGCAGCTCTCGCCGTTGACGGGCGGGCATTGCACCGGGCGTAGATGCTATTGATCCGCAGGATGCGCCATCCATGGCGCCCCTGCTGACGGCAGCCGAAAACGTGGTTCCCGGCTGCCTTCATTTTCTTCGGCTCCGCCTTCGAAAA
Organism: Gammaproteobacteria bacterium; assembly: GCA_003645555.1. Taxonomy (GTDB): domain Bacteria; phylum Pseudomonadota; class Gammaproteobacteria; order QNFN01; family QNFN01; genus QNFN01. Next base: position 5,307 of record QNFN01000134.1, read on the forward strand.
TGGCGGTATTTGACCGCCAGGGATGGCGGGAATTCGTCAGGATTGCCGGGAGCAATCCTTAGGCAGGCGCCTGCTGTACGGGCTTTGACGGGCGCTTGGCCCGCAACCAGATTTCTGACACCACGGTGAGTACGATGACCACAATCCGCCAGGACGATCTGATCCAGAGCGTCGCCGACGCCTTTCAGTACATCTCCTATTATCACCCGGTCGACTACATCAAGGCGTTGACCGCCGCCTGGGAACGCGAGGAGTCGCCCGCGGCCAAGGATGCGATGGCGCAGATCCTGATCAACTCGCGCATGGCCGCGACTGGCCACCGGCCGATCTGCCAGGACACCGGTATTGCCGTGGTCTTTCTCAAGGTCGGCATGAACGTGCGCTGGGAAGGTGATCTGAGCCTTGAGGAAATGGTCAATGCGGGCGTGCGCCGCGCCTACACGAACCCCGACAACGTGCTGCGCGCCGCGGTGCTGGCCGCCCCGGCCGGCAAGCGCCAGAACACCCGTGACAACACCCCGGCGGTGATCCACACCGAAATCGTCCCCGGCGAC
>QNFN01000135.1 GCA_003645555.1 Gammaproteobacteria bacterium
CCCACACCAGGCAATCGTTTCCTGTTTCTGCTGTAGGTCGGGCTTCAGCCCGACATGTGCCGTTGTCTGGTCGCTCGTCGGACTGAAGTTCGACCCACAGGAGGCCATCGCGTCTCGATTCCCCTGCCAGTCTGGCTTCAACCCGACATGCTCTCTTGACGGCCCGGTCGTCGGACAGAAGTCTGCCCTACAGGACATCTCCGCGCACGTGCTGGCTAGTCTAGTTCGTTGATCGACTCGCCAAGTACGTTGACCAGGGTGTCGATCTCGTCACGTTCGATGATGAACGGCGGCGCGATCTGGATGGTGTCGGCGCCATAACGGACATAAACGCCCTTCTCCCAGCACTTCATCGCCACCTCATAGGGCCGCCGCGCAGGCTCACCCGGGTAGGCGGCGAAGGACAGCCCTGCCGCCAGCCCACAATTGCGAATGTCGGTCACGTACTTGGCACCCTTCAGCGAGTGGACGGCATCCTCGAATGCCGGCGCCATCTCCGCGACCCGTTCGACCAGGTTCTCCTGCTCGAGGATATCGAGGGCGGCGAGTCCGGCAGCGCAGGCAACCGGATGTGCCGAGTAGGTGTAGCCATGCGGAAACTCGACCATGTAGTCAGGGCCACCGGCCGCCATGAAGGCCTGGTAGATATCGGACTTCGCGACCACCGCGCCCATCGGCAGGGTGCCGTTGGTCAACTGCTTGGCCAGGTTCATGATGTCGGGCACCACGCCGAACGCGTCGCTGCCGAACAGCTCGCCGGTGCGACCGAAGCCGGTGATCACCTCGTCGAAAATCAGCAAGATGTCGTGCTGGTCACAGATGGCGCGCAGCCGCTGCAGGTAACCCTGCGGCGGGGGAATGACGCCGGCCGAACCGGCGAACGGCTCGACGATGACCGCGGCGATGTTCGATGCATCGTGCAGCGCAATCAGTTCCAGCAGATCATCAGCACGCTCGGCGCCGTGCTCTGGCATGCCACGCGTGAAGGCATTCTCTGCCAGCAATGTATGCGGCCGATGGTCGGCATCGACCGCCTGGCCGAAAAGCTTGCGATTCGCACCGATGCCACCGACGCTGATGCCGCCGAAGTTGACGCCATGATAGCCCTTGGCACGGCCGATCAGCTTGGTCTTGGCCGGTTGGCCCTTCTGGCGCCAGTAGGCACGGGCCAGTTTCAACGAGGTGTCGGCCGCCTCGGAACCCGAGTTGGTGAAAAAGACATAGTCGAGTCCATCCGGGGTCATCGACTTGATGCGGTTGGCGAGTTCGAACGACAGCGGGTGGCCATACTGGAACCCCGGTGCGTAGTCGAGTTGGGCAACCTGGCGGCCGACCGCCTCGGCGATTTCGCTGCGGCCGTGACCGAGGCCGCAGCACCACAGCCCGGAAAGCCCATCGAGGATCCGACGGCCGTCGGCGTCGATGTAGTAACTGCCCTCACCACCGGTGATGATCCGCGGGTTGTCCTTGAACTGGCGGTTGCCGGTGTACGGCATCCAGTGCGCCTCGAGATCGGCGCGGCTGAGGCCGGCGACTGTTGCCTGATCCAGATCCCTTGCTGTCTCCATCACCCGACTCCCTTGGCACATGCGTGCTCACTGTTGAGGCGTCTATTTTCCGATAACTTCATTGTTGTTAAAATATGCATGTTTCGATGTTTAGTTTCATTACAATGAAACATTAGACATCCTACCTGACAAGCGACGCAAACCTGGAGCCATTCATGGCGAAAAAAGCGCTTCTCGGCCAGCTCAGTGACCTCGATATCCGCCTGCTACGGGTGTTCCGCGCCGTGGTCGAGTGCGGCGGCATGTCGGCAGCCGAACTGGAGCTGAATATCGGCCGCTCGACCATCAGCCGCCACGTCAAGGACCTCGAACTCCGCCTCGGCCTGACCCTCTGCCACCGCGGTCGTGGCGGTTTCTCGTTGACTGACGAGGGCCAGGAGATCTACGACGCTACGTTGCGGCTGCTGGCGGCGCTCGAAAGCTTCCGCTCCGGCGTCGACGACCTGCACCAGCGCCTGACCGGCAAGCTGACACTGGCCCTGTTCGACAAGACCGTCACCAACGATGAGGCAAAACTGCACGACGCGCTACGACTGTTCGCCGACCAGGCGCCCGAGGTCGACGTGGACATCTATGTCGAGGCACTCAACACCATCGAGCGCGGCATCCTCGACGGCAAGTACCAGGTCGGCATCATCCCCGCGCACCGGACCTCGACGACGCTCGACTATCACCCGCTGTTCAGCGAGCAGATGGATCTCTACTGTTCGCCGGGCCACCCGTTGTTCGACAACCCTGACCTCGACGGCGATGACGACGCGATCCGGCAGCACCGGTACGCCGGTCTCGGTTACCACTCACCCAACATGGAACTGAGTCGTGCCATGAAACTGCGACGTCGCGCGAGTGCCTACGACCAGGAGGCGGTGGCGACGCTGATCCGTTCCGGACGCTACGTAGGCTTCCTGCCAGACCACTACGCCCGCTTCTTCGTCGAACAGGGCCAGATGCGCCGCCTCGACAATAGGCACCTCCATTACACGGTTCAGTTCTCGGCCATCGTGCCTCACGCACCGAAACCGTCGCGGCTGGTGCAGACGTTCATTGACTGCCTGCACCTGGCCCACGGCGACGAGATAGATACGGGTGCCGAGTCGTGAAGACCAGGTGCCGCTCGCCCAAAACGGCCCGAGTTGAGTGACGAGACGTACTGTTCCCAGATGAAAACGTGGCGGCGGCCAACTGGCCGCCACCGTGAGCCGCCGCTCTTCCTCCTTGTCTAGGCGCGGCTTACCTGAACCACGGTATCCATCCAGCGCATCTGGCCGTTGATCGGGTCAGGCGAGTTGGGAATGATCCAGTTCGGATGGGTGCCCTGGTTCTTCCACCAGATGCGTTTCAGGTCCGGGTCATTATTGTGGCCTGAGGGCGCCTTGTTATTCGAGGCGTAGCGTCCGTATTCCCAGTGGCCGCAATGGTGCGACACGGCAATCACGCCGGGGCGCATCATCGGTGTCACCCGGGCCCCGATCTCCACTTCGCCGACCGCCGACTTCACCCGGATGGTGTCACCGTCCTTGATGCCGCGTTTTTCGGCATCGACCGGATTGATCCAGGCCGGGTTGTCATGATGGATCTCGCTCAGGTACTTGCAGTTCTGTGAGCGCGAGTGAATCTGGACGTTGACCTTGAAGGTGGTCAGGACCATGTCGTCCGGATTCATCTGCTCGTGCTCGGGAACGGCGATCCAGGTCGGCATCGGTGCCAATCCCTTGTCCTCCATGAGATTCGAGTAGATCTCGAAGTAGCCCGACTTGTTGACCTTGTCCGGCTTGAACCCGGAATAGACCGCATCACCGATCCGCTGCCCGACGTAGCTCTTGTAGGACTTCTTGGTGTGGCTGTAGCCCTTCTCCATGGCCTCTTCGGCAGAGTGCAGGTGGGCCTTCTTCCAGTCCCAGTAGACGCCGGTCTCCTCGTCGTAGACGACCGTCTCCTTCTGGTAGGCCTCCGGCCCGACCGCCTTGCGGTAGGAGTAGAATTTCGGCTTGGCGTCTGGATCGTGGTAGACACCGTGCTCGCGCATGTAATCGAAGCCACCGGCCGCCTTGATTGCAGGGGTCATCTCGCATGAGTCGCGAACGAACTCCTCCTTGTTCTTGATGCCCAGCGGCATGCCCATCTTCTCCGCAACATCGCACAGCACGTCGGCCAGGTCCCGCGCCTCGCCCATCGGCTTGACCGCCGGTTGGCGAATGGCGTACTCCGCCACCTGGCGTGGCGAGACCATGTCCTCCCAGTCCCAGCGCTCGAGATAGGTGGCGTCGGGCAGGATCAGGTCGGCCAGTGCCGCCGATTCATCGTAGAACGGGTTGCTGCAGACCGTGAACGGGATCAGGCTCTCGTCCTTGAGGATGTCAATGTTCTCCTGTAACTCGCCGTTGGCGTAGACCGGGGTGTAGCAGTACCACATGTAGATCTCGGGCCGTCCAGCGCTGCCGTCCTTGATCATCTTGAGCACGTTGTGACTCATGTGATGGGTGGGGAATACCGCGGCGCCCTTCGGCCCATCGACGATCTTGAGCTTGCGTGACTTGGGCTTGTCTTTCGGGCCCTTGGGGTATTTCCACTTGGCTCCGACAGCCTTGCAGCGTCCGCCAGGATTGTCGATGTTGCCGGTGATCGCCGCCAGGGTCTGGAACGCCCGTTCCGCCTCGTTGCCGTTGTAGTGGGCGACGGGCCCACGGTAACTGACCATCACCGCCGGGTGGATTGTGGCGAATTCACGGGCGATGCGGCTGATATCCGCGGCCGGAACGCCGCTGATCTTTTCAGCCCACTGCGGTGTGTAGTCGGCAAAATTGGCCTTCAGCGCCGCGATCTTTTCAGCCAGCGAGGCGTCGTGCTTCCGGGTCACCTTGCAGAACTCGAGGAACTCCTCGCCCTTGCCGATGTAGAGATCCTCGCTCATCACCACGTTGCACATCGCCAGTACCACGGCGAGATCGGTGCCCGGCTTGACCGGCACCCACTCGTTCGACTTGGCCGCCGTGTTGGACATGCGCACGTCGAAAGTGACCATCTTCACGTTGCGGTCGGCCAGCGCCCGCATCAGACGATGCGCGCTCGGCACGTGATTGGTGTGCGCCTCGAGCACATTCGAACCGAAGTTCAGGATGTAGCGGGTGTTGTCGAAGTCCCAGTTGTCGTAGTGGCCGCCCCAGGTAAGCTCCTGAGCCGTCCACTTACCGCCTTCGCAGATCGACGTGTGGTTGCCGATGGTCGAGGTCCCGTAGGTTGCCAGGAAGGCGCTCTTGATCAGCTTGCTGGAGCTGGCCTTCATGCGCCCGTAGTGGAACATGAACTTCTCTGGCGTGCCGTCCGTGCGCAACTTGCCGAGCCGCCCGGAGAGCTCTTCGATGGCCTCGTCCCAGCTGATACGTTTCCATTGGCCGCCGCCACGCGGTCCGACGCGGCGCATCGGGTAGAGGATGCGGTCCGGGTCATTGACCTGGTTGACCCCGCCCTGCCCCTTGGCGCACATCACGCCTTCGGTGCGGATCGAGGCCGGCTGGCCCTCGATCTTGGTGACCCGGTTGTCCTCGGTAAAGACGATGTTCGGGCAACGGGTAACGCACTGCCAGCAGACGCTAGGCACCGCCTTCCGCTCCGTACCCGTGCGCGGCGAAAAGTCGACACCTCCGCGCAAGGGCAGTTCCCCGGCCCGGCTCAGTGCCGCGCCGCCAGCCACTCCGGAAGCGACCGATGCGGCGCCCAACTTGAGAAAATTGCGACGATTAAACATGGTTGCCTCCTTCAAAGCACGCCGGGGCCAGTCATCTGGCCGGCGATTACAACGATGTAGCGGAGCAGGAATCCACCGATCAGGACCAGTGCGCAGACCAGGATCTCCATGGCTCGCGGCATGGTGTAGACCTTGTGGTAGAGCAGGGTGGGAATGACATAGCGCAACTCGATGATGATCGGCACCACTAGGCCGACGGCGACGAAACCGATCCAGAACAGCGCCGTGAGATCACCACCCAGGATGATGGCGAAAGCCGATTCGACGTGACTGAAGGTCATGTTGGCCGACAGCAGCAGCAACACCACGATGACCATTTCGAGCCCGATCAGTGCCGTATCGGACTTGGTCAGCCAATAGGCGTCGGATGACGGCTTCTCCTTGATCTCCTCCGATCCGCCACCCATCAAAGCACGTATCAGCAGGATCGAGGCGACGCCAGTGGAGAGTGCCGAAATCGTGAACAGGATCGCCAGAGCCGGCGTATTCCAGAACGGTCGTGCCGGCGTGGCACCGAGCATGATCCCGGTGTAGAGCGCG
>QNFN01000136.1 GCA_003645555.1 Gammaproteobacteria bacterium
CTGATGCCGATGGCGTTGCGGCCGTTTTTCGTTATCTCGGGCGTGATTTTTCCACTGTCTATGCTCCCTGATGAGTTCAAGGCGTACCTGCTCTGGAATCCCCTGTTGCACGCAATCGAGCTGAGTCACGTGGCTTATTTCGCCTCGTTCGAGTCACCATTCGTCAGCCTGGAATACCTGTTTCTGAGTGCGGTCGTTTCGCTGGCCTTTGGTTTGACCTGCCTACGCGCCAGCTGGCAGCGGTTGATTTCAACATGATCCGTCTCAAGGGCGTAACCAAGTACTATCCCACCCTGCAAGGTCGGAAATACATCCTCCGTGATGTCACGCTGGAGCTTCCAGAGAAGACCAACATCGGTATCATCGGACGTAACGGGGCCGGCAAGTCGACACTCCTGCGCCTGCTGGGACGCATCGACTATCCGAACCGGGGGCGCGTAGAAACCGATCTCAACATCTCCTGGCCCATGGGGTTGGCTGGCGGCATGCAAGGTTCGATGACCGGCCGCGACAACGCCGCCTTCGTTTGCCGGGTCTACGGTTCGAATACCGAGGAAGTCCGTGAAAAACTCGCGTTCATCTACGAGTTCTCAGAACTTGAGGACTATTTCTACATGCCGGTAAAATCCTACTCAAGCGGCATGCGTGCACGGCTTACCTTCGCCATGAGCATGGCCTTCGAGTTCGATCTCTATCTCATCGATGAGCTGACCGCGGTAGGGGATCGTCGCTTCAAGGAGAAGAGCAAGGAAGCGCTCGAGGAAAGGAAATCGCGGGCCAACTTCATCATGGCATCGCATAACATGCAGGAACTGCTCAAGGGTTGTGACGCGGGGATGTTCATCCACGACGGGCAGCTCATGTTGTTCGACACCATGACCGAGGCGGTAACTGCCTACGATGAGCTAAGGATGGCCAGCTAGATGTTTAACAAGATCATCTCCGTTCGCGGACGTCCCCTGTTCTTCATGATCGTCGTAATCCCGATGATCGTGCTGGCTCTGTACTACGGTCTGGTCAGCTCGGACCGGTACGTCAGCCAAGCGGACTTTACGATCAAGGAAAATGTCGATTCATCGATGTCATCAAGCCTCGGTGGCCTGATCTCCATCGCCCGGCCGCCGGTAATTCAGGACATCCTGATGCTGCAGACCTTTATCGAGTCTAGCGATATGCTCGATTTGCTCGACAGTGAACTCGGTCTGCGCGCCCACTACCAGGATCCGTCGATCGATTTCTTCTCGCGCCTGGAAACGGATGCGTCTCGCGAGGATCAACTCGAGTATTACCAGAAACACATCTCGCTGGTCCTTGATGAGGCCTCCAGTGTAATGCGGATCGAAATGCAGGGTTTCGACAGAGAATATGCACACACCGCACTGCGTACCCTGATGACGAATGGTGAAAGCTTTATCAATGAAGTCGGTCACCGCCTGGCCGAGGCGCAACTGGCGTTCGTCCAGGAGCAGCTCGAGCTGGTTCAGGAGGCGCTGCGCAACGCCAAGAACAAGTTGCTCGCATTCCAGGATCGCAATCGCCTCCTGAGCCCGGAGCAGCAAGGCCAGAGCATGGTGAGCATCCTCGATACCCTGCAGGCTGAACTGGTACGCGAAAAGACGAACCTGAAGCAGCTGCTCAGCTACCAGCAGAAGAGTGCTCCCCAGGTTGTCGCCAGCATGGAACGTATCGATGCGTTGACGAGACAGATCGAGGACGAGACCACCAAGCTCGTTGGTGACGGGTCATCCAACCTCAACGAACTGCTCGCGGAGTACACCAACCTGCAACTCGAACTTGAGTTTGCCAAGGATGCCTACGCCTCGACCCTGGTCGCTCTCGAGCAGTCGCGTGCCGAGGCAACGAAGAAACTGAAGCATCTCGTCGTGGTCAGCGCGCCGACCCTGCCCGACGAGGCTCTGTATCCGCGTAAGGCGTATATTCTCGTCACCACGCTGTTCGTGCTGCTGTTACTCTATGGCATCGTTCGCATGGTGTTCGCGTCGATCCAGGAACATCAAGATTAGTTATATCAAGGGGTTATTGATGAGGCTGATGGTCAGACGAGCCGCCCTGCTGTGCTTGGCGGTCCTACCCGTAATGCTCTCTTCCCTGGGCCAGGCTCAGTCGCTGTCTAGGGGAGAGGCTCAGAAGCTCTCCTCCACCAGCAAGACGATCGAGTCTGTGTTCACTGGGCCGACCTCATCCAGGTCCCGGCAACAGAACGCCAAAACGGTGGAAGGGCAGAGAGAAGCAGTTGCTCCTGATCAGGCACCGCTCCAGCCGCCTGTGCCGATCGACTTCGGCCCGCAGACCGTGCTCGGTGAGCAGCTGTTCCTCGGCAACTTTGCTCAGCAGACGTTCAATGGTTTCAATCCTGATTACCGGATTGCCATCGGTGACAGCATCACCCTGCAGATGTGGGGGGCCTTCGAGTTTGCCGAAACAATGGTGGTGGACGCTCAGGGCAACCTTTTTATTCCGCAGGTTGGGCCGGTACGGGTGCTCGGCACGGCCAACTCCAGCCTCAACAAGGTCATCCAGAATTCCGTCAAGCGAGTATTCCAGAACAACGTCAACGTCTACGCCAACCTCGAGGAATCGCAGCCGGTCAGGGTCTTCGTCACCGGTTTCGTGCGTCGCCCCGGGCTCTACAACGGTCTCTCGTCCGACTCTCTGCTGACCTACTTGGACAAGGCGGGGGGGATCGATCCTGAGAGAGGAAGTTTTCTCGACATCCGTTTGATGCGCTCAGGCAAGCTCCGGCAGAAGGTCAACCTTTACGATTTTCTATTCGAAGGCCGACTGGAACGTGTCCAACTCCATGAGGGTGACACGCTGTTGGTGAGACGCCGGCAGAACATCATCCACTTCAGCGGGTTGGTGGAGAACCCGTTCCAGATCGAGTTCATCGACAGCCAGGTCAACCTCTACAAGGCGTTGAATCTGGCGAACGTGCTTCCCGATGCTACCCATATACGGGTTACGCGAAACAGTGGAACAGTAAGGAATACCGAGTACTACAGTATCGAGAAGGCGCGACAGGTCACCCTGCTCGATGGTGATGACGTCGAGGCAACCGCGGACAAGAAGCAGGGGACCATCTCTGTTCGGGTCGAGGGTGAGCATGACAGCCCGCAAGAGTATGTTTTGCCTTACGGAACTCCGCTCGGCGTGATCCTGGACCAGATCGTATTCAATGAACGATCGGCCTCAGATGCCATCCATCTCTACCGGCGTTCTGTAAAGGAGCGTCAGCTGGCCATGCTCCAACAGTCGCTGCAATCTCTTGAGTCAAGCGTGCTGACGGCGCGTTCGGCGACCAACGACGAGGCTTCACTGCGCACCGAAGAGGCGAACCTGATCCTGCGCTGGGTGGATCGCGCAAAAACAATCGAGCCACGAGGCCAGGTCGTGCTGGGCGATATCGAGCGGGCCCGAGGCATTTCGCTCGAGAACGGGGATGTTGTACGCGTGCCATCGTTCGATGCCCTGGTGATGGTCTCCGGCGAGGTGATCATGCCAAACACAGTGGTCTTTGACGTCAATAAATCACTCCAGGATTACATCGATTATGCGGGCGGCTTCCCGCAGAACGCCAAGGTTTCAAGAGTCCTGATCCTGCACCAGGACGGCAGCTTCGACCGCGTCGAGCGAGGCACTTTCGCCAGCGAGTTCAGCGCCGAGATGCAGCCCGGAGATCAGGTGATGATCCTGCCGAAGATCGACACCAAGAGCATGCAGATCGCCAAGGAGTGGACGCAGATCCTGTTCCAGATCGCGCTGGCAGCCGGCGTGGTTGCCGGACTCTGAGTCGGCTTCCCCGTTCTCTAGCGTTAACGCCCAGGACGGCAGCACCTCCATCGATGACATGGCAGACCACGTAGTCGATGTATCCCGACTTCGCAGGAGGATCGCACTCGGCCTGCAACTGACAGGCATCGATCGCGTGACGACGGAGTACCTCAGGTGGTGCCTGGATCATCAGGGTGCCTCCTGCTTCAAGTTCGGTCAGCGTCTCGTATTCCGCTCTCATGCTCGGTCACGACGCCTCCTGGAAGTGGTCGATAGATACTGGAAGGGTGAGCGGCCAGCCCGATCTTTTAGAAAGCCCCGGTTCCTGGCGCGAAACTTGTTCGACGCATTCGCGGCCATCCTGGGTTCCGGAATTAATTCTGGCCCCCTGATATTCAACGTCTCCCATACCTGGCTCCAGGAGCAGAGAATCTGGGATCAAGTTGACCGGTTGAACGGCCGGGTCGTTACGTTCATACATGACCTGATCCCGATCAGTCATCCCGAGTTCAATCGCCCACACGCGCCCGATTTGCACCGGGCGCGTCTGGCCAAGGCGCTCACAAACAGTGCCGCCATCATCGTCAACTCGGAGTACACGCGTGCTTGCGTGAACGATTACGCGACCTCGAACGGAATATCACCACCACCTGTGATCGCCGCGCACCTGGGAGCGCGACAAGTGGTAACCAGTAGCGGCTCCCAAGAGGCTTCGCGACCCTATTTCGTTATTCTTGGCACCATCGAGCCGAGAAAAAACCATCAGCTCTTGTTGAATATCTGGAAGCAGCTGGTAGCGGAGAAGTGCGACCCGGTCCCGTTGCTCTACATCGTCGGGAAGGTGGGCTGGAACTCGTCACAGCTGATCGATGAGCTGAAAAGATGCCATGAACTCCATCCCTACGTTCACCTCGTGCATGAGGCGTCGGATGCCGAGGTGGATGCACTCATTTCCAGTTCACGGGCACTGCTTTTCCCCTCTTTCGTTGAAGGCTACGGGCTTCCCCTGGTAGAAGCGTTAGCACTTGGCGTGAAGGCCATCGCGAGCCCTTTGCCGCCGTTCATCGAGTTGGCGGGGGATCTCCCGGAGTATGTTGATCCATCAGACACACAGCGATGGAAAGAGCTGATACTCGAGGCACTGCAGGAGGCGCCGGCTAGTGCGACAGGGCGGCAACAGGATATGAAACGACTTGAACTGCCGACTTGGGCTGATCATTTTGAGAAAGTTGAAACGTTTATCGGCCATCACCTCCCGTAGCCAGTACCCGCGATTGGCGTAGAGAATCCATTGCTGACCGTTCGACACATGACGGTTAAAGACCACTGCATTCATGCAGGCATCAGGATCGCGTCTCCAAAGCGAAAGATGTATCCTTTTCACCCCGCCAGATAGTCCTGCCCAGGAGCACCCCGATGAGCGACGCCCAGACCCCCCAGGTCAAGATGCCCGACCCCCAGAAACTCGCCGAGACCATGCAGCGTGTCGCCGAGAAGGGGCAGCAGGTGATGCAGGCATTCATCGAGAAGCAACAGCAGGGCGGTCACGAGTTCCGCGTCCTTGACCCGGAGGTGATGATGAGTGCCTACCAGGAGTGGGCACGGCACCTGGCGAACGACCCCGGCAAGGCACTCGCACTGCAGATGGAGTGGTGGCAGAAGTCGTTGGAACTGTGGCAGCAGACGGCGCAACGGATGGCCGGTCAGGAAGCCGCGCCGGTGGCCCAGCCGCGCCAGGGTGACAAGCGCTTCGCCGCTGACGAGTGGCAGGAAAATCCGGTTTTCGACTTCATCAAACAGAGTTACCTGCTGACGGCGGGCTACTTGCAGGACAGTGTCACCAGTGTCGACGGCGTCGACGACCACACCCGTGACAAGGTCGAGTTCTACACCCGCCAGTTTATCGATGCGCTGGCGCCGACCAACTTCGTTGCCACCAATCCGCAGGTGCTCAAGGAGACCCTCGAGAGTGGTGGCGTGCACCGGGTCAAGGGGCCCGCGAACATGCTCCATGAGATC
>QNFN01000137.1 GCA_003645555.1 Gammaproteobacteria bacterium
CCGATGGCCTCCCACGACCGGACCAGTTGGTGTGCAGTGAGTTCGTCAATATCGCGCCTGCCGATCAGGCGGTCCTGCTCCGCGACAGTCCGAGTGACGAGTTCCCGGATTTCCTGCAGTGTGCCTGGCGGAATGGGGCCGGCTGTGACCAGTCGGTCGAGTTCACGCTCGCTACGTTCACGGGCATTGCCGATGGTCGTCCTGGCCTGGTCGAGATCGCCGTCGATGAATCGCTCGAGGCCGAGATTGCCCTTGTGCAGGGCGAGGCTGAGCTCGAGGATGGCGTCAGTGGTTGGCCAGGTCGAGGAACTGATGTGATCGATCTTGCGCGACAGGAAGTGCAGGCTGACGGCGGCAGCAATGCCCACTAGCAGCGTGACGAAGGCGACGCTGAGCAGAGCCCGGAAGATGCGTGCCTGGAGGGTCTTCGCCACGACGTGCCGTGTCCTAGCCCGGATATTGCGTCAGCATCGCGGATGCCGGCGCCGGACAGGGGCGGCTGTACGCCGCGCTGGAGGGAAAGGAATAGCCGTAGCTATTCCTTGAGTGAAGCGCAAGTCCAGGCGTGCCTGGACCAGCCGGGGCCGTGATAGGCCACGGGCCGGTAACAAATGGCATGTTTCGGATTCGGTTCAAAATTGGTCTTTCCCATTTATGTTGCAAAGGCTTCCGGGCAGGCCCGTGGGCGGCTGGTGCAATATGCGGGCTAGCGCCGACCGAGGCGGAATGCGATGCCGGTGATTGCGATAAGCAGCAACAGGGTGAATCCGAGGGTCATGCCAAGTTGTTGTCTCAGCGCACGATGCAGGTCCAGTACCTCCTCGAGTTCACGTTCGACGACCACCAGCCAGGTACCATCTCGAGTGCAGCAGTAGGCCTCGATCACTTCGGTGCCGTCGGCGCGAGTGGCAATCTTGGCGTCGACTTCTTCAATGCCGTGCTCCTCGTAGTCGACATGAAAATGCTTCTCGCCCCAGTTGAAACGCGGGCTGTGCTCCAGCAGCGGCTTGGCGCCGTAATAGGGGCGACTGAGGTAACTTCCGGTAATCGGGTTGACCATGTAGGTGCCACCGCTCTCGCCGGCAGTCATTTCGCTCAGGTGCGTATTGAGCGTGGCCAGGTTCAGTGTGGCTCGCACCACGTGGGCACCTGCTGGAGTGATGGCCAGGACCGACATTGCCAGGGTCGGGATCTTGCGTGATCCGAGGTAGAGCGGGCTGACGAACTCACCGCGCGTGAGCGTGACGGTAAACCACTCCTGGGAGGTGACATCCGAAGAATCGATCGTATCTTCACCGGCGAGGCCGAGAAGCTGACCCTCACGCGTGTAGACCGAGAACGAGAGGTAATCGGCGTACGTGGTGGCCAGTTCGTTCAATAGGGCCTGCGCATGGCGCGGTCCGTAGTCGTGCTCGTCATATGCCGAGCGGGTCAGCACCTTGAGCATGTTGAGCCGTTCGTTCAGAAACTGCTCGATGACCACGTGACGGTCCTCGACCGCGACTTTCAGGTAGGCCTGGTTGGTCTCGATATTTCCCTCTCGGAGCAGGTTATCGACCCAATAGGCCATCATCCCGACGATGGTCAGGAGGAGAAGCAGGGTCAACCCGAAAATGGTTCGTTGACGGTTGCTAAAGTGGCTGTGCGGCATGACGGGACTCCCCGTGGTTTACTGCGGTGCGTCCCCGGCACCACGGTGGCTTAACAGGCTGTTGAAATTCTACTCAGCTGGCGCGATCCGGCGTCAAAATAGGCATCAAAATGCTCATTTACTCCAGTAAACTGCGCTTTATCGGCCTATTTTTCCTTGTCTCACGCTCATCTGAGCGAATTTCAACAGCTGTTAATTAGCCACTTGATATGGGCGCATATTAACTCACCGGATGGTGCAGTGCAGAATAAGAGCGCGGTTGTCGATGACTCACTTGGGTAGCCGTAGTGAGTCCATTGCGCCCGGGACCGGAAGGGCCGTCGGCGGTGCTTTGTCGAGTTCCCACCGTAGGCATTGCCCGAGCCTCTAATTGCATAAATTTTATGATGTTTATCAGGTTCTATCGATAGTCCGGAACGGTCTTGCCGGCCCCTGGTGTCAGATGTTACGGTCTGCGCCCGCAATCCTGACAAATCGCAATTGAAAGAGACTGATGGCCAACCTGGAAACCGAACGCGTCCTCGACGTACGCCACTGGAACGACACCCTGTTCAGCTTCAAGACGACCCGCTCCGACCACCTCCGGTTTGAGAACGGTCACTTCGTCATGATCGGCATGGAGGTCGAGGGGCGGCCGCTGCTGCGTGCCTACAGCATCGTCAGCCCCAACCACGCCGAGCACCTGGAATTCTTCAGCATCAAGGTGCCTGACGGGAAGCTCACTTCGCACCTGCAACATATCCAGGAAGGTGATCCGATCCTGGTCAGCCGCAAGCCGACCGGCACCTTGCTGGTCCACGATCTGCTGCCGGGCAAGCGCCTCTACCTGTTGGCCACCGGTACCGGGCTCGCTCCGTTCCTGAGCATCGTCCAGGACCCGGAGGTCTACGAGCGTTTCGAGCGGGTGGTGCTGGTGCATGGTGTGCGCCAGGTCAGTGAGCTGGCCTATGGTGACTTCCTGCGTGATGAATTGACCAGGAACGAGTACTTCGGCGATGAGGTGCAGGAGAAGCTGGTCTACTACCCGACGGTCACGCGTGAGCCCTATCGCAACCGGGGGCGTATCACCGACCTGATCAGCAGTGGGCAGTTGGCGGCTGATCTCGACCTGCCGCCACTCGATCCGGAACACGACCGGGTGATGATCTGCGGCAGCACGGCAATGCTCGATGAGACGTCGGCACTGCTCGACGAGCGCGGTTTCGAGATCTCGCCTCATCTCGGGGTGCCCGGGCACTACGTGGTCGAGCGGGCCTTCGTCGAGCAGTGAGTAGACTCGTCTGGCAATGACGGTCGTTGATTTGTGACGAGCCGAATAAACAGGCTCGTAGTACACGTAAGACAACCAGTGGAACGACGTCGCGCCAGGACCCGGTAACTGGCCCCGTGGGCACCTCGGGAGCGTGTGGTGACGCTGATTGCACGAGTTTGGTTTCTGTTATGACCTGAGAGCCTCTTCTGTAGGTCGGGCTTCAGCCCGACATGTCGGACTGAAGTCCGACCTACAGAGAGGTGGTCGTCAGGCTGAGGTTTGGCGCGAAATGGACCGGTGACTGCCGAAGGGATCGTCTGTTCCATGACGCTGTATCCACAAAAAGAAAGCGGGTGACCGTTGCCGGCCACCCGCTGGTCACGCATGGCGTGAAGGATCAGACGATATTGCGCGGTGCGAAGGACAGGCGGCTCGGAACCGGCCCGGATCGTCAAGCCTGGCGGGTGGCCTGTTCGTCCGGCTCGGAAGTCTCGAAATCGCGCAGGCCGAGCAGGTAGAGGATGCCGTCGAGGCCGATGGTCGAGATTGATTGCTGGGCCGTGGCACGGACAATCGGCTTGGCGTGGAAGGCGATACCCAGGCCGGCCAGGCGCAGCATCGGCAGGTCGTTGGCCCCGTCGCCCACGGCCACGACCTGCTCCAGGTCGATCGCCTCCCGGGCGGCGATCTCCCGCAACAGGCTGGCCTTCCTGGCACCGTCGATGATTTCGCCGACCACCCGGCCGGTGACCCGGCCGTCGACGATCTCCAGTTCGTTGGCATGGACGTGATCGATGCCCAGGCGTTGCTGTAGTTGACGACCGAAGTAGGTGAAGCCGCCGGAGACGATGGCGGTCTTGTAACCGAGGATCTTCAGGTACTTGAACAGCCGTTCGACCCCTTCGGTGAGTTCCAGGCGGGCGGCCAGTTGCGGCAGGACCGCGGCATCCAGCCCGGCCAGCAGGGCGACCCGCTGGCGGAAGCTCTGCTGGAAATCGATTTCACCACGCATCGCCGCCTCGGTGATGGCCGCCACCCGATCGCCGACCCCGGCCGCTGCGGCCAGTTCATCGATCACCTCGTGCTGGATCAGGGTCGAATCCATGTCGAATACCACCAGGCGGCGGTTGCGGCGGAACAGCCCCTCTTTCTGGAAGGCGATGTCGACGCCGAGTTCGTGGGCGATATCCATGAAGTCACGCTGCATCGCCTCCTGGTCGGCCGTTTCACCGCGCACGCTGAGCTGGATGCAGGCCTGCTGCGGGTCGTTGCCGGCGCGCAGGGAGATGCGTCGGGTCAGACGCTGGATATCCTCTATGTTGAGGTTGTTGGCGGAGACCACCGTGGCGATGCGGTGCAGGTGCTCGGCCTCGATCTGGCGCCCGAGGATGGTGATGATGTAGAGCGATTTGCCACGTCCGGCCACCCAGGCCTCGTACTCATCCTCGCTGACTGGTGTGAACCGCGCCTGGAGACGCGCTTCGTGCAGGTGGAACAGCACATCCTTGAGCGCGGCGGAGTCCTCGAACTGGTCGGGAATCTGGACCAGCATGCCCAGCGACAGGGTGTCGTGGATCACCGCCTGACCGATGTCGAGGATGCGTACGCCGTAACGGCTGAGCACCTCGGTCAAAGAGGTGGTCAGGCCCGGTTCGTCGTGTCCGGAAACGTTGATCAGTACGATCTTGCTCATCACTGTTTCAAGGTGCGGGTTAAGGAGTGATCCTGGTTGGCCGCACCGGTTTCAGGTGTGGCCAACGCGTCGTGCCGGGACATCTTACCCGGTCGCTGCAGGCCGGACTTCCGTCGTGCATGTGAACGGGGCCATGAGGGGCGGGCTCCAGTCCTGCAATGGAGGGGTCTTTGTAGGTCGGACTTCAGTCCGACAGCGGAATGGGTTTTTGCTGGTCGAGGTCGAGCCCGGCATTGTCGGACTGAAGTCCGACCTACGGAGTCATATCAGTTGCCGGTGGTATCGCTCTCGAGCAGGTAGCGCACTGCCTCGGCGATGGTACCCGGTGGGGTGGCGTGCGGGAACAGGAAGCGCAGTTCGCCGTCGGCATCGATCAGGTAGCTGGCCGCGGAGTGGTTGACGGCGTAGCCGAGGGGTGAGTCGGGCAGTTCGACCCGGTAGTAGCGGACCCCGTAACTGGCGACGACGCCGTCGATCTCCGCCTCGCTGCCGGTCAGGCCGATCAGCCGGGGGTGGAAGTGGTCGACGTAATCGGCCAGTCGCGCCGCCGTGTCGCGTTCCGGATCGAGGGTGACGAACAGGCCGACGATCCGCGACAGCTGGTCCTCGTCCAGCGCATCGAGCACCTGGCTGGTCGAGGCGAGGGTCAGCGGGCAGATGTCGGGGCAGCTGGTGTAACCGAAGTTCAGCAGCACGAGCTGACCACGGAACTGCTCCAGCGAGACCTGGCCCGTCACCGAATCGAGCGTGAACGGTCCTCCGGCAGGCGCGCCGTCAGGCCCGGGCGGTGGGACGGCCGACTGGGCAAACGCGGTCGGGGCGATCAGCGCCAACAGCAGCGTGACGATGCGCACGGCGGATGCGACTGCCGAAGCGGGTCTGCTCACGCCGGGACGCTGACGCACTCAGGCGGTGACTCGGCGTCGCTGGCGGCGCACCAGCCAGAAACCGAGCAGTAAAGTCAGCACGCCGCTGCCGGCAGGCAGGCCGTAGGTCCGGGCCGGGTCTGCCTCGGGCGGCGGCAGCAGCCAGTTCCAGGAGGTCAGGGTGTGTTTTGATCCGGCCTCGCCGTTGCTGCCGTCCCAGTTGGCGAAGCTGACCGGGATGAACTGGCCGTCCTCGAAGCGGATGTCGTCATCCCCGTCGGTGATTCGGGAACGGGTCATCAGTATCCGCCAGCGTCCCTCGTGC
>QNFN01000138.1 GCA_003645555.1 Gammaproteobacteria bacterium
CCCGTTCTCGCCGTTCAGCCGGGGCCACGCCGGCCAGGACCAGCGGCAGGGCGACATTCTCGGCCGCGGCCAGACGCGGCACGAGGTGGGAAAACCGGAACACGAAGCGCACCTTGTCGCGACGGACGGTGGCCCGTGTCGCGCTGTCGAGCACCGTGACGTCGACGCCATCGAGCAGGTAGCGGCCACGTGACGGGCGATCGAGCAGGCCGATGACGTTGAGCAACGTCGACTTACCGGACCCCGACGGCCCCATGATCGACAGGTACTCACCTGCCGCGACCGTCAAATCCACCCCCTGCAGGGCATGGACCGTCTGCTCGCCGACCTCGAACTCGCGATCGATCCCGGCGAGGTCGATCATCGACCCGGGCCGGGATCCCGCGGTATCACGACGACGCCCACGGCCACGCCTTCATCCGGCAGCGCCAACCGGTCACCGTCGGCGAGCCCGTCCAGCACTTCGACGAACTGCCAGTTGCGTAGCCCGATGCGTAGCTTCACCTCCTCGAGCACGCCGTCGACGGGCCGGTAACGCAGCACCCGGTCGCCATCGGCCACGGCACCGGCCGGGACGCGCAGCGCCTTCTCCCGGGACTCGAGCAGCACCTCGACATCAGCGGTATAGCCCGGCAGCAGGCCACCGAGTTCGCCCGGATCGAGTTCGACCTCGATCTCCACCGTGCGCGCCTGCTTCTCCAGTTCACGAACGTAGGGTGCGACACGCCGCACGCGTCCCGTAAAGTGCCGGTCGCGGAAGGCGTCGAGGGTCACCCGTGCCGGCATACCACGACGCACCTGCGGAGCATCGACCTCATCGATGGGCGCACTGACATAGAGGCAGCCTGACTCGACCAGGTCGACCGCCGGCGGGGTCGGAATGCCGGGTGGCGATGGCGTGACGAACTCGCCGAGTTCACCGGTCACCTCGGCGACGATACCGGCGAACGGGGCACGGATTTCACTCCGTTCCAATACCGCGCGGGCGACGGTGATGCGGCTGCGCGCCACCTCCGCCTGGGCGCGAGCCGCGGTGCAGGCCGCCTCGCGTACGGCAGCCTCGGTCACCGCCTGGTCAGTGTGCTCCTCGGCAATCAGGTTGCGCTCGCGCAGCTTGACCAGCCGGTCGGCCTCACGCCGTCCGACCTCGGCGCGCAGGCACGCCTGGGTGGTGTTGGACTGGGCCGCACGCGCCTCGCTCTCGGCCAGCGTTACCTGGGCGACGAGGTCGCGATTCCACAGTCCAAGCAACAGCTGCCCGGGCTTGACCACGTCGCCCTCGCGCACCGCCAGCACCTCGATGGTGCCGCCTAGCGCGGGGGCCAGGCGTGCCCGTCGGCAAGCGTTGACCGTCCCGCCACGGGTGTTGGCAACCAGAGATTCGACCGGGCCGTAGGCGACCGTGACCAGCGTCGCGGCCACCGGTTCGGGACGCGACAGCCACCAGCCGGCGATGGCCAGAGCACCGGCCACCACAGCCAGGGTCAACAATCGGTTCCAGCGTCCATTCATCCTGACCGTTCCCCCGGCGCGTCCAGTGCGCCACCGCTCGGATTCAGTCTAGTCTGGAAGAGGCCGCGAGGCGGATGGTGGCGCTACCGTAAGCATCTTGATCCCAGGCGCCCTGGCGACCTGCAGGGCGCCATCCCGGGGCGCCATGCCGTCGCTCCACAGCGTCGCCAGCTCCTCGAGCCGGGTATGGCGCCGCTCCTCGGGCATCTCGGCCAGCGCCTCGACGGCAGCGTAGAACGTCTCAAAATCTCCGCCATGCTGCACCAGCAGCGCCCTGAATGCCGGCACCAGGTGATGATAGAGACCGATGGTGTTGAGCTTGGCGTTGTTCAGCCCGCCGCGCATCCAGGCGTCGTAACCAACGTCGCCATCCCAACCGGTACGCAACACGGCATAGTCGTCCTCGACAACGGCCAGCAACTCCGCCTTGCCCCGGCGCATAACCGCCTCGGGCACACCGCTGGCGTAGAGCGATTCGAGTCGGCCGCGGAGGTCGAGCAGCAGGTCGACCACCTCCTGGCGACGATCGTTTTCGACTGTGCGCGCCTTCAACAGGCCGTCGTCGCCGCGCGCGAGCAGCCAACGCCGCACCCCCTCGGCGGCAACCGCGGTGGCGAACGACTCGTTGAACAGGGTGTCACCGGCAACGAACAGCCGCCGGTGCGCCAGCTCGTGGAACAGCAGCCTGGCCAGACGGTCGTCGCGCCGAAACAGGAACGTGTCGAGCAGCGGGTCATCGAACCAACCGAGGGTCGAGTAGGCGATCACACCGCCGACATGGACGTCGTGACCGAGCGCACGCTGGCGGTCAGCGTCATGCCCGGCGGCCGCCGGGTCGAAATGACCACGGTAGGCCAGGCAGCCAACCAGCGGGTAGCACCACTGCTCGGGCTCGAGCGAGAACTCCGGCGCGGCAAAGACGTTCCAGGCGACAAAGCGACGCTCGAGCGCCGCGTAGTCACGGTAGCTGCCGCCGGGCGGGAGACCGAGTGCCTCCGTGGCAAAGACAACCATCGCCCGGGCCGTTCGCAGGCGCTCTGCCAGCGCCGGGTCGGTGTCAGGATCGGTGAGCAGTTCCTCGACCGGGCGTGCGGCGCGCAGCAACTCGAGCTGGCCATTGGCCGCTCCGGCGTAATAGCCGAGCGCGGTGCAGCCGCCCGTGACCAGGACCAACAGCAAAGTCGCGACGTGGCGCCATCCCATGCTTGGGGAAAATAGCACGCACCGCTACCATGCCCCGATGGATACCTATCTGGTTGGCGGCGCGGTACGCGACCGACTCCTCGGCCTCACGGTACGGGAGCGTGACTGGGTCGTCGTCGGTGCGACGACCGAGGAGATGCTGGCGGCCGGCTATCGCCAGGTCGGTCGCGACTTCCCGGTCTTCATCCACCCGGAGAGCGGTGACGAGTACGCCCTGGCACGTACCGAGCGCAAATCGGCACCCGGCTACCGTGGCTTCGTCGTCCACGCCAGCCCCGAGGTCACTCTCGAGGAGGACCTGCGCCGCCGCGACCTGACCATCAATGCCATCGCCCAGGCCGCCGATGGCACCCTGATCGACCCCTTCGGTGGAACCGAGGACCTGCGTCTGGGCCGTTTGCACCACGTCTCGCCGGCCTTTGTCGAGGACCCGGTCCGGGTGCTGCGCTGTGCCCGCTTCGCGGCCCAGTTCGCCCGCCAGGGTTTTCGGGTCAGCCATGCGACGCAAGAGCTGATGCACCAGATGGTCGCCGACGGTGAGGTCGACGCACTGACCCCGGAGCGGGTCTGGGCGGAGCTGGCGCGAGCGCTTGTCTCCGCTATCCCGGGCCGCTTTTTCGAGGTACTGCAGCGCTGCGATGCGCTGGCCCGCGTGTTGCCGGAGATCGACACCCTGCTCGGTCCCTCGCCTGCCAGTCACGATGGCGACGAAGCACCGCCACGGGCACTACGAGCCTTGGCACGCGCCGTCGAACTAAGCGACCGCCCCGAGATCCGCTTTGCCGCACTGGTCCTCGGCTTCGGCCAGGCCGACCCGGTCGAGTCACTCTGCGACCGGCTGCGCACCCCGAACGCCTTTCGCGATCTCGGGCGGCTCGCTGCTCGCTATCACCTGGCGATCCGCGATGCCACCAACCTCGCGCCCGAACCACTGCTCAAGCTGCTCGAAGAGCTCGATGCCTTTCGCCGTCCCGGACGCGTTGCCGACCTGGCGCTGGCGGTCCAGGCCGACGACGACAGCGACCTGGCGACGCCCTACCCACCCGCCGAACGCCTGGCGACGGCCCAGGCCACAGCCGCCGCTGTTGCCGCCAGCGACCTGGCCGCAACCGGCCTGCGTGGAGCGGCCATCGGCGCCGAGTTGCACGCCCGCCGCATCGCCACACTGGCGGCCCTGCCTCGCCCCGACAAGCCCTGAATCCGAGCCCCTTGGCACACCTTGCAGGCCGCTTCAGCGGCCTGTCGTTCCGTGACGTAATTCATATCAACGCCAACCGGTTGGCGTTAGAGTGGTTGCGTCAGGGAACGACATAAAAGCGGTACGAGGGAACGGCCAAAGAAAAAACAAAGCAAAAAAAGGGGTATCTCCATGCACCAAAACATGACGAACCAACACGCCTCCATTCACGCCCTGTTCCAGCAACTAGAAACCCGTTTCGATCCCGAGGACGGCATCATCTGGCTGGACATGCAGTCCCAGCCGCGGCCCTGTTTCACGCCGCAGCTGCTGGACGAACTGCGCAAGTACCAGCGCACCCTGGAGAACCAGGGAGGCAGGCTGCACCACGAGGGGGAGCTGAGGCAGGTCCACTACCAGGTGCTGACCTCGTCGGTGCCCGGCATCTTCAATCTCGGCGGCGACCTCGACCGCTTCCTCGGCTGGATCCGCCAGCGCGACCGCTGCGCCCTTGCCGCCTACGGCCGTGCCTGCATCGACGTCCTCTACCCGAACGCCGTCAACTACCAGCTGCCGATCACCACCATTTCGCTGGTGCGCGGCCAAGCGCTTGGCGGTGGCTTCGAGGCGGTGCTGTCGAGCAGCGTGATCATCGCCGAGGCCAGTGCCCAGCTCGGGCTGCCGGAGATTCTGTTCAACCTGTTCCCGGGGATGGGAGCCTACAACCTGCTCTGCCGCCGGGTGACGCCACACCAGGCCGAGCAGATGATCCTCAGCGGTCGCCTCTACTCGGCCCAGGAGCTGATGGAACTGGGCATTGTCGACGTGGTCGCCGAAGACGGTGCCGGACCTGACGAGGTGGCACGGTTCATCCACCGTCACCGGCGCCAGCGCAACGGCTACCTGGCACTGCAGCGTGCCCGTCAGCTCACCCACCGCATCTCCTACCAGGAGTTGATCGACATCACCGACATCTGGGTCGACGCGGCGCTGGCCCTGACCCCCAAGGACATGAAGGTGATCGAGCGACTGGTGCGGGCACAGAACCGGGTCACGGCCCCGGCAGCTGACGCCGTCAACGAGGCACAGAGCGCCTGAATCCCGAACCGCTCAGGCGCGCGCGTCACGCGTCTGCTCGTTGCGGGTGCTGAAAGCCTCGGCGGTACGGTCGATCAGCGATGCCAGGGCGGCGGCGGCGGCCCTGGCATCGCCGTGCCGCTGCTCCTTGCACAGCCCGGAGAGTTGCCCGCAGGCGGCGAACAACCCCTGGGCACCGACACTCCCGGCCGAACCACGCAGGGCGTGCAGTTCGTCGCGCGCCTGGCGAAAATGTCCGGCCTCGACCTCCGCGACCACCTTCTCCTGCAGTCCGCGCGCATCGCTGATGAACCCGGCGAACAGTTCGACCAGGAAGCCGTCACCTCCACCGAGTTGCTCGATGTGCAGCAGCACCCGGTCCTCCAGCAAGGCGTCGGGTTGGCCGGCCTCGGTGGCCGGCTGGTCGTCCCCGACCGCCTCCTGCACCTGGGTGGGCAGCGATTCCGCCGTCGCTCCGACGGCGGCCAGGCGATCGACCGCTTGCAACAGCACAGCCGTTTCCACCGGCTTGCTCAGGTAGGCGTCGGCCCCGGCGGCATACGCCTCCTCGCTCGCCTCGCGGGTGGCGTTGGCCGACAGCACCAGCCACGGCGTTGGCGGCAGGCCGGCCTCGAGCACCCGGTGCAGCTTCAACGCCTCGATACCGCTCATTTCCGGCATCTGGATATCGGCGACCACCAGGTCGAAACGCCGCGCCTCGAGCAGGTCGAGCAGTTCCTCGCCATTGCCGGCCAGCCTGACGCGATGACCGGCGCGATGCAGC
>QNFN01000139.1 GCA_003645555.1 Gammaproteobacteria bacterium
AGCAACCACTTCGCCGCGTGAGTCGAGTTTGAACACCTCCTTGACGTTGACATCGGCGGTGGCCTGCACCGTCTCCGGGCGTGCCTGGACGATGAACAGTTCGCCGGAGAGCCCGTCCTTGGCCCACTCGATATCCATCGGTTGGTCGTGGCCCGCCTGCTCGGAGTAGTGGCGCTCGATTTCAACGGCATGGCGGGCCAGTTCCAGCACTTCGTCATCGGTGAGACAGAAGGCTGCGCATTCAGCCTCCGGTACCTCGATGTTGGTGACCGGATCGGTGGCGGCCGGGTCTTCGCTGTAGACCATCCGCAGCGCTTTTTCACCGAGGTGGCGGCGGATGATCGGCCGGTGGCCGGTGGCCAGCGTTGGCTTGAAGACGTAGTACTCGTCTGGATTCACGGCGCCCTGGACGACATTTTCGCCAAGGCCGTAGGCGGCCGTGATGAATACCACGTCACGAAAGCCGGATTCGGTGTCGAGGGTGAATATGACCCCCGAGGTTGCTTTGTCGGAGCGCACCATCTTCTGCACTCCGACCGACAGCAGGACGTCCATGTGCTCGAAGCCCTGGTGGACACGGTAGGAGATGGCGCGGTCGGTGAACAGTGAGGCGAACACGCGTTTTACCATCTCGGTCAGCTGCGTCTCACCGCGGATATTCAGGTAGGTGTCCTGCTGGCCGGCGAATGAGGCGTTGGGCAGGTCTTCGGCGGTCGCCGAACTGCGCACCGCGACATCGGGCTCGGCACCGTACTCCTTGCTGAGTTCCCGGTAGGCGGCGTGGATTTCTTCGACCAGGTCAGTCGGTATTTCGCCGGCGAGGATCCAGTCGCGGATCTGCTTGCCGGTGGCCGCCAGCGCGACGACGTCATCGACGTCGAGCGCGGCCAGGATGTCGGTGATGCGCTGGGTCAGGTCATTGTGCTCGTAGAAGTGGCGGTAGGCATCAGTGGTGGTGGCAAAACCGTTCGGCACCTTGACCCCGTAAGTTTTCAGGGCACTGTACATTTCGCCAAGCGAGGCGTTTTTGCCGCCGACCAGAGGCACGTCGCCCATGCCGAGCTCGGAAAAGCGTTTGATGAAGCGCATGATTTGGTTGTCCCCTGCCTGGTAAATGCCGCCACCGGTCGGCCTGTGCCCCGACCCGCCGGGCCAAGGGCCCGCCATGATAACGTGACTGCCGCCGCAGCGCAGCATGGCTCCCGCGGGGGTTGAATTTCACACCGGTCGCCCCCATTTCACGCCGATCCGACCCGCTTGCAAGAGGTACTACCCCGATGACCGTCGAGGCTCACAAGGAAACACTCGGCTTCCAGGCCGAAGTCCGGCAACTGCTGGACCTGATGATTCACTCGCTTTACTCCAATAAGGAGATCTTTCTCCGCGAACTGGTGTCGAACGGTGCTGATGCCGCGGACAAGCTGCGCTTCGAGGCGCTCGGTGACGACGCCCTGTACGAGGGCGACGGCGAACTGCGCATCCGCGTGGAAGTGGACAAGGAGGCGCGTACCGTCAGCGTCATCGACAACGGCATTGGCATGTCGCGCCAGGAGGTGCAGGAGCACCTCGGCACGATTGCCCGCTCCGGTACCCGCGAGTTCGTCAGCAGCATGACTGGCGACCAGGCCAAGGACAGCAGCCTGATTGGCCAGTTCGGTGTCGGCTTCTACTCGACCTTCATTGTCGCTGACCGGGTCACGGTCGAGACCCGGCGTGCCGGGCTCGGCGCCGAGCATGGTGTGCGCTGGATATCAGAAGGGCAGGGCGATTATTCGCTCGAGACCGTCGAACTCGCGGCGCGTGGCACTACCGTCACCCTGCACCTGCGCGAAGGCGAGGACGAGTTCCTCGAGCCCTACCGGCTGCGCGGCATTGTCACTCGCTACTCCGACAACATTCCGTTGCCGATCGAGATGCTCGGCGAGCCGAGCGGCGAGGGTGACGACGCCAAGCCGGCCGAGTTGGAGACCATCAACCGTGCGTCGGCACTGTGGATGCGGAATAAGAGCGAGATCAGCGACGAGGAGTACAACGGCTTCTACCAGCATGTCGCCCACGACTTCGAGGACCCGCTGTTGCACATGCACAACCGGGTCGAGGGCAAGCACGAGTACACCTCGCTGCTCTACATTCCGAAAAAGGCCCCGTTCGACCTCTGGGATCGCGAAAAACGCCACGGCATCAAGCTCTATGTCCGCCGGGTCTTCATCATGGATGATGCCGAACACCTGATGCCGGGCTACCTGCGCTTTGTTCGCGGGGTTATCGATTCCGACGACCTGCCGCTGAACGTCTCGCGCGAGATCCTGCAGCACAACCGGGCGATTGACGCTATTCGCGGTGCCTCGGTCAAGCGCGGCCTGGGCCGGCTCGAGAAGTTGGCCAAGGACGACCCGGAAAGCTACGCGGACTTCTGGAAGGCGTTCGGCAAGGTGCTCAAGGAGGGGCCGGGCGAGGATCACGAAAACCGCGAGCGGATCGCCAAGCTGCTGCGGTTCGCCTCGACCCGCGGCGAGGGGGATGCCGAGACGGTTTCGCTCGAGGATTACGTCGGGCGCATGATCGAGGGGCAGGAGAAGGTCTACTACGTCACGGCCGACACCTTCGCCGCGGCCAGCAATAGCCCGCACCTGGAGGTGTTCCGCAAGCAGGGCATCGAGGTGTTGCTGCTGCACGATCGTGTCGACGAGTGGCTGGTCGGCATGCTGCCCGAGTTCGACGGCAAGTCGCTGCAATCGGTCAGCCAGGGTGAGCTCGAGGGGCTCGACGAGGATGCAGAAAAGCGCGTCGAGCAGGCCAAGGTCGAACAGGGCGAACTGGTCGGTCGGGTCAAGAAGGCACTCGGCGATCGTGTCGAGCGGGTTCGCTTCACCGCACGCCTGACGGATTCACCGGCCTGCCTGGTGGCCCAGGATGCGGGCATGAGCGCCCACCTTGGTCGGCTGCTGCAGGCGGCCGGGCAGGAGGTGCCCAACGTGCCGTTGATCCTCGAACTCAACCCGGACCATCGGTTGGTCGAGCGGCTCGGGGGTGAGAGCGATGAGCAGCGCTTCACCGAGTGGGCCGAACTTCTCTACGAACAGGCGTTGCTGAGCGAGGGCGGTAAGTTGGCTGATCCGGCCGCGTTCGTGCGCCGGATGAATGGCCTGCTGCTGGAGTTGGCGGGCTGAGACGGGCCCGGTGGATGGGCGCACCCGGCGTGCTCATCCATTGGCGCCGTGTACCCAAGAGGGCATAAAGGCGGCGCTCCTACAAACGGAGTCTTCTCCCAAGTAGGAGCGGTCCCCAGGCCGCGATTCTTCCCGGCGCCGCATCGCGCCGAGGGCGGCGCTCCTACACGGTCGGAGTTATCGTCATAGCAGCGCTCCCCGGGCCGTGACCGGCCCAGAAGGCTCTATCGCCCGGCGGCGGCTCCGGTATAATCGCCCGTTCGGTGTCCGGCAGTGCCGGGCCCGGGCGGACGTGGCGGAATTGGTAGACGCGCTGGCTTTAGGTGCCAGTACCTCACGGTTTGGGAGTTCGAGTCTCCCCGTCCGCACCAGCAGCAACCGGCTTGCCGTGCGGCAGCGTGCCGCGCCACGGTCGACAACGCCGCCCCAGGGAGTGCCGGGGTGACAGATTACGCGGGATTCAGGCCAGACCGGATAGCAACCCAACCGCAAACAGCAAGGTAGACGAGTCAATGCAGGTATCGGTGGACAAGATTAGTGACCTCGAACGGAAGATGACCGTGCAGGTCCCGGCCGAGGATGTCGACAGCCAGGTCGAGGAGCGCCTCAAATCGATGGTGCCACGCACCAAGGTGCACGGCTTCCGTCCGGGCAAGGTGCCGATGCGGGTCGTGCGCCAGATGTACGGCAAGCAGGTGCGCGAGGAGGTGCTTGGTGAGTTGATCCAGTCGAGCTTCGTCGAGACCGTGCAGAAAGAGCAACTGCGCCCGGCTGGCGGCCCGCGCGTCGAACGCAGCCAGGACGCTCCAGGCGAGGCATTCGAATACAGCGCCACCTTCGAGGTCTACCCAGAGATCGAGCTCACTCCCCTGGAGGAACTCGAGGTCAAGCGCGTCTCGGCCGAGATCAACGATGCCGACGTCGACCGGGTGGTGGAGAACATGCGCCGCCAACGCACCCGTTGGGAGCCGGCCGAGCGGCCGGCCGAGGAGGGCGACCGGGTCGCGCTGAGCTTCGAGGGGCGTATGGACGGTGAGATCTTCCCCGGTGGCAGTGCCGACGATTACCCGCTGATCCTTGGTTCCGGACAGATGATCCCCGGCTTCGAGAGTGGGCTGACCGGCACCAGCACCGGCGACCAGCCGACTCTCGACCTGACCTTCCCCGACGATTACACGAACCAGGAGCTGGCCGGCAAGGCGGTCCAGTTCGCGGTCGAGATCAAGGGTGTATCGACCCCGATCCTGCCGGACCTTGACGACACTTTTTTCACCTCGTTCGGGGTCGAGGAGGGTGGCAAGGATGAGTTTCTCGACTCGGTCAAGCAGAACATGATGCGCGAGTTGGAGCAGGCGACCCGCGGGCGGGTCAAGGGTGATCTGTTCGATCGCCTGGTCGAGGCCAATCCGGTGGCCGTGCCGCAGGGACTGATCGAGGAGGAGATCGACCGGATGATTGAGCAGATGCAGGAGCGCACCGGCGTCAAGGCGAAATCGGGCCTGCCGCGTGATCTGTTCACCGAGCAGGCGCAACGTCGTGTGGCACTGAGTCTGTTGGTCGGCGAGCTGGTCAAGGCCAGCGAGTTGAAGCCTGATGCCGAGCGTGTACGGCAGATGGTCGAGAGCCATGCCAGCGGCTACGAGAATCCCGAGGAAGTGATCAACTGGTTCTACAGCAACCGCGAACAGCTCTCGTCGGTCGAGATGGCGGTGCTTGAAGACCAGGTGGTCGACTGGGTGCTGGAGCGCACCAAGGTGGTCGACGAGCAGATTCCGTTCGAGGAGATGATGAAACAGCCGGGCAGCGCTCCGGTCGAGGAGGCGCCGGCATGAGCGATCCGAGCAAGACCGCGATGAGCCTGATTCCAATGGTCGTCGAGCAGACGGCCCGCGGCGAACGTGCCTATGACATCTACTCGCGGCTGCTCAAGGAGCGGGTCATCTTCCTGGTCGGCCCGGTCGAGGACCATGTCGCCAACGTGGTGGTCGCCCAGTTGCTGTTCCTCGAAGCGGAGAACCCGGACAAGGACATCCACCTCTACATCAACTCGCCGGGTGGCGTGGTCAGCGCCGGTCTGTCGATCTACGACACCATGCAGTTCATCAAGCCCGATGTCAGCACCATGTGCATCGGTCAGGCGGCGAGCATGGGCGCGCTGTTGCTCGCCGGTGGCGCGGCCGGCAAGCGCTACTGCCTGCCGCACTCGCGGGTGATGATCCACCAACCGCTCGGTGGCATGCAGGGCCAGGCGGCGGATATCGAGATCCACGCCCGCGAAATCCTCAATACCCGGGCCCGGCTCAATCAGATTTACGTCGATCACACCGGCCAGGAATTGAAGGCGATCGAGGAGGCTATGGAGCGGGACAAGTTCATGCTGCCGGACGAGGCCAAGGCCTTCGGCCTGATCGACCACGTGGTGGCCAAGCGCCCGCCCGGGCTCAGCGATGAGGACGAAGAAAATGGGGAAGGCGACAAAAAGGACTAGACGAAGCCCCGCTTGTTAACCAAATCGTAAGACGAGTTAATCGATAAAGTTAATTCCCACAGG
>QNFN01000140.1 GCA_003645555.1 Gammaproteobacteria bacterium
ATCAGCAGGATCGAGGCGACGCCAGTGGAGAGTGCCGAAATCGTGAACAGGATCGCCAGAGCCGGCGTATTCCAGAACGGTCGTGCCGGCGTGGCACCGAGCATGATCCCGGTGTAGAGCGCGACTGCGATGCCCAGTGGCACCATCAACCAGGCCAGCGCCCGACGAAGACCGTGACGCGGATCATCGGGTTGAAGGTCCCGTTCCAGGTAGGTGTAGGCGTAGGCAAGACTGACCAGGACGAACAGGCCGAGCACCCAGGAGCCGATCGACATCGGCGACATGTTGATGGTCGTGAACAGGTTGATCCACTTGAACCAGTCTCCGGCCTGGAACGAACCCAGTTCGAAGACGATCATGCCGGTGCCGATCATGACCGGAAGCGGTGCGATCAGCGCGCCCCAGCGGGCGATATCGGCACTCGGGCCGTCGTTCGTGGCACCGTTGCGCAACAGTACCGACGCACTCACGGCCCCGGCACCAGCCCCCAGGCCACCCAGGAACAGATAGAGAATTACGGGGAGTCCCCAATGCAGTTCGTACATGATTAGACCCTCGTCTGTTGCCGCCGGTGGGTAATCACCTGGACGTGCGTGTGAGTACGTCCGGCATCACGCTCATCGACATGGTCGGCATTGATGTAGAAGACCATGGGCTTGGTTCCCATCTCGGGGCGCAGCACCGTGACCGCGTTCGTGGCCAGGACCCTGGAAACCTCGCTGTTCGGATCGTTGAGATCGCCAAAGATGCGTGCCCGTCCCTGGCAGGTGTTGACGCACGAAGGCACCAACCCATTGGCCACCCGGGTCAGGCAGAAATCGCACTTTTCAGCCGACCCTGACGTCGGATTGATGAAGCGCATGCCGTACGGGCAGGCCTGCATGCAGTACTTGCAGCCGATGCAGATCGCGTCATCAACGGCGACGATGCCGTCGGTGCGCTGATAGGTCGCCCCGGTTGGGCAGACCGATACACACCCCGGCTCATCGCACTGGTTGCACAACCGTGGCAGGAAACTGCGACGAACGTTCGGGTAGTCACCCTTCTCGACGTACTCGACCCAGGACCGGGTCTCGCCGAGAGGCACCTCGTAGCTGGTCTTGCAGGTGACACTGCAGGCGTGACAGCCCATGCAACGACGGGTGTCGACGACCATGGCAAAGCGGGTCGGGCGCTCGGCCGCCCGCGCCATGCCAGGCAAGGCCAGCGTGCCGGCCGTGGCTGCCGCGCCACCCGCCGTCTTCTTGAGGAAGTCCCTGCGGGACACGTTGGAAATGTGATCGCTCATGCTGGTCCTCCTCCGGTAATCCGTCACTGGAAATCGATTCCCGCGACAAACTTGAGTGATTTCAGCAGCGGGCGCAGTGACCCTGATCACCATGTGTGATTTAGATCACACGGGCAGGGCCGGGGATCGGGCGGGCGCGGCAAGCAGGAGGGGTGATTCGGGGAGCAGGAGACGCCCGGACAGCAGGCGACCGGCGCGGGTCAGGGACGTGCCTCGGGACGGAATTCGCCGATCAGCTGATTGACCTTCAGGACGTGAACACTGGGACCCGTGAAACGGGCGATCCCGCTCTCCTGGAGTTCGTGGATGACGCGCGAAATGGACTCGCGCCGGACGCCAAGCATGGCGGCCAGGTCGCTGCGTGACACCGGGAGTTCCAGGGCGATGGAGCCGTCACCCATCTCGGTACCGCAATGCTCATTGAACACCAGCAGCAGGTGGGCAAAACGGGCACGTACCGACAGCGTGACGCTCTGGTGGAACCGCTCCTCGGCATCACCCAGCGCCTTGGCGGCCCGCTGCAGGAACTTCAACCCCACCGCCGGATTGCGCAGGATAATGGTGCGCATGGCCTCGGCACCGATGAAGCAGACGGTGCTTGGTTTCAATACCTCCGCGGTGCCTCGATGGGACTCGCCGGCCAGGAACGGACGGTAGCCGAGTGTGTCCTCGGGGTAGGCCAGTTTGAGCAGCGTGGAGTTGCCGTCCGGGTCCGCTTTGCGAACCCCGATGAGACCGGACTTGACGAAATAGACGCCCTTGCAGTCCGCCCCTTCGTAGAACAGCACTTCACCGGGGACATGCGCCTGACAGACGACGGCCTGTTCCAGTACGCGGAGATCGACCTCGGCGAGGGCGCACCACTCAGGCCCGGCGCGAAACTGGGCGTCGATACAATGTTTACGCTCGACCGGCGTGCTGGTGTGATCCTTCACCATAATCGTCCCTGTTGATCGATCAACGGCAGGTTCGCACACGAATCGCTGCCCCGATGTGATCTAAATCATAGCCAAACCTATCGAAAAGGTGAAGATAGCCATTGTGGAGCCACGGCCACGGAGGGCGCATCGTTATGAACGGTGAGACTCGAGAGCAACTGATCAGGAACACCGCACGGCGCATGGTTGACCGCTTCAAACTAGGTGCACCGCGGCAGGCCACGCTGCGCGCCGTCGAACTGCGCTACGCCGGGGACCGGGAGGGTACGGAATTGTGGCAGCAGGTCAGCCAGGTGGCCAAAGCACTTCTGGATAACGTACCCGTGCCGAACGACAAGCCGCATCCACGCAAGCCCTCGCACTGATCCACGACCTGCGACTGTTCCTGCCACCCCCTGCCTTACATCACCGGCTCTGCGGTTCAAGCCCAGACAACATACGGAGTGAGGCCCTCAAACTTGGAGGGGCTACGGATCCAGTTCAATCTATCCGGTACTCACTTACCCGGTAAAACGCACCGAACAGGTCACGGCGCCAGATTTCGCGAACTGACCGACCCAATGGACGGGCAAGCCCGACCAACCGCTGCTGATAGTCCTCTTCCCAGTGGGACGAGAGAAACGGCTCCAGCCGGGTGAGCAGCTTACGGAAAGGCGCGAACCGGTAGAACAGGTGACTCTTTGGCTTCGGAGCGTATTCAACCATCAGCAACCTTCCACTCGGCGCGAGGATTCGCAATGCCTCGGAGAGTACCCGGTGTCGTGCCTCGTCAGGCAATTCGTGCAACAGGAAGAACACGATGACGGAATCGAATACGCGATCGGCATAACCGAGCGACTCGGCGTTCATCCGGGTGGCCACAAGGTGTCGATCTGCCGGGATTTTCCCCAAGGTCTGGTCGAGTTGCACCTGCGCTACATCGGTGATGTGCAGGGGCGACCCGGCGAACTTGCGCGCCAGTTTCGGTGTGAACATCCCGTAGACACAACTCAACTGAAGCGTCTCTCCACACGGTGCGGCATCCAGCCGCTCCAGCGTCACATCGAGGAGTTTCCGGTACTGGCCGAACAGGATCGTGCTGATGACTGGCTGATGGTCGAAAAACCAGACCCCGGTGCGCCACAGGTAGGCCCACCAGTAATGGCGGGCCAGGTAGTCCGGCACCCCGTCCAGGAAGCGTTGATACAACTTGGGCCTGAGTCGCGGCTGCGGTTCCCGCGGTGCGTTGGCCATCACGGGCAATGGGACAGAACCCCGGTCCAGTGGTGCTGCTCGGGTCGTACTGCATACCGGACGGATCATTCCGGCTGAATGCCCCCGGGTCTCGGCATCCTGAGCGGCGCCATCCGGTTCGACACCTTGTATTTCACCAAGACCCTGATCCGCGGACAGGCGTTGCTGCGGGCCGCCGCGCAGCCCGTGGGAAGTCTCGCCCACCTTCACGCTGCGGCCAGAGCGTTCTTCTTGCGCTGATCCTCCCCGGTGTAGACCTGCCGCGGCCTGGAGATGCGGAACTCCTCGTCTTCGAGCATCTCCTGCCACTGCGACAGCCACCCAGAGGTGCGCGGAATGGCAAACAGGACCGGGAACATGGCCACCGGGAAGCCCATCGCCTGGTAGATGATCCCGGAGTAGAAATCGACGTTCGGGTACAAGTGACGGTCGACGAAGTAATCGTCCTCGAGGGCGATCCGCTCCAGCTCCAGGGCGATGTCGAGCAGCGGGTTGCTGCCGGTGACGGAAAAGACCTCCGGAGCGAGTTCTTTCAGGATGCGGGCACGCGGGTCGTAGTTCTTGTAGACACGGTGGCCGAAGCCCATCAACCGCACCTCGCCCTCCTTGACCCGTTCGATGTATTCCGGGATTTTCTTCTTGCTTCCGATCTCCCTGAGCATGCGCAGAACCTGCTCGTTGGCGCCGCCGTGCAGCGGCCCGTAGAGCGCCGCGCAGCCCGCCGCGACCGCCACGAACGGGTCAGCCAGCGAGCTACCGACACTGCGCACCGAGCTGGTACTGCAGTTCTGCTCGTGGTCGGCATGCAGGGTGAAAATCACGTCGAGTACCCGTTCGAGCACCGGATCCGGCCGATACTTCTGCTCGGTCATCTTGAACATCATGCTCAGGAAGTTGCCCACGTAACTGAGGTCGTCATCCGGGTAGGCATAGGGCAGGCCCTGGCTGTGCCGGTAGGCAAAGGCCGCGAGTGTGGGCATCTTGGCGATAAGGCGGAATATCTCCAGGGTACGGGTCTCGGCGTCACGCACCTCCTTGACCTCGGGATAGAAGGTCGACAGTGCGGCGACCGTCCCGACCAGGATGCCCATCGGATGGGCGGTGTGGTGGAATCCGTCCATGAACTTCTTTATCTGCTCATGGAGCATCCGGTGGTGGCAGATCTGGTCTGCCCACGACTCGCTCGCGGCAGGATCGGGCAGTTCGCCCTTCGACAGGAGGTAGGCTACATCGAGGAAACTGTTATTGGCTGCGAGTTCCTCGATCGGGTAGCCCCGGTAACGCAGGATGCCGCGTTCACCATCGAGGAAGGTGATCGTGCTGGAACACGCGGCGGTGTTGGTAAAGCCGGGGTCGTAGCTCAGCAGGCCGAAATCATCGTCGTCGACCTTGATTTTACGAAGTGCGAGCGCCTCGATCGACGCGCCGTAGTGCGGGTAGGTGCCGTAGGAAATCGGCAAT
The DNA here is from genome assembly GCA_003645555.1 of Gammaproteobacteria bacterium. Taxonomy (GTDB): domain Bacteria; phylum Pseudomonadota; class Gammaproteobacteria; order QNFN01; family QNFN01; genus QNFN01. The sequence goes on from QNFN01000140.1 coordinate 4,921, forward strand.
TCGTACTGCTTGCCGGTTCGATTATCGATGATGGTGACAGTGTCTGACATGGCAGGAACTCCTTATCTCTACCGTGGTGACCAGGTGGTTGCTGGGCGCTCAGTTCTCCAGTTGACGTCCTTTACTCACTCCTTCTCCAGCCCAACCGGGATGTTTCGGCCGGCTCATACAAAAAAGCATAGACAATTCACGCATCTTGGCAAATCCATGCCTCGTAGTAACAAACCGGGCATCCCGGCAGCGACTCCGGAAAAAGGATCCCTGGCCACGATATGCAGACAGGCTCCATTCGGCGCCGCGAGTCGCCAGGTCCAGCCTGAATAAACGACTCTCAACCAGCTCGTATGTGTAATACAACAGGCTGATTTTACTGACTTAATTAGAAGCCTGCACAGGCGACTGACAAGGTCCCAGAATCCTGCCGTGCCGATCAGGCCTAAACACGAGACACGGAATCGCCTCACCTGTCGCGGGCGGCTGGGTTATGGTGAGGATGCCCGGTCGGCGGGGCTCTGGGGCGAGGTTTGACGGCGATGAGTTGGGAGCACGAACTGACGCTCTACCTGTTGCTTGGCACCTTTGGCATCAGCCTGTTGCTGCCCGGGCTGACGGGGATGTTCAAACCTTCCACAGGTCTCGTCTGGCTGGTGGCCGAGGAGACCGACGCTCGTAGCCACCTGCGTGGCCTCAATGCCATGATGGGCGCCCTGGCGTTGTTCGCCTGCATCGACCTGGTACGTTTCCGATTACTGGTAATCGCCATCGGTGTG
>QNFN01000141.1 GCA_003645555.1 Gammaproteobacteria bacterium
CCGACTTGAGCCAACATGAACCGGTGACCCGTTCGTGATTGTGGAAAAGTGATACCGCCTCGTCGCCCGGCTGCAGGTAGGGGTGGCCGTCGGACAGGGCGATGTAGGCGGCGACCGTCCCCGGTTCGAGCCCGGGCCCGACCAGGTCGGCAGGCGCCTCCCCGCCCACCGGCAGCGGCAGTGCCGTCTCGGCGCCTTGGCGGTCCCCACGAGTGGCCTGCAGGAAGTCGAGGCGACTCATAGCAACTCCCGACAGCGGACATCGACCGCCGGAGGTGGCTGGTCGGGGACCACCTCGAACGTAATACGGACATCGCGGTAGCCGGGCCGCACCCCGATCACGGTGTAACTTCCGGGACGTAGTTGCAGCGTCTGCTCAGCGAAACGGCCAAGGCGACCGATATGGTAGACCGTCACCTCGGTCTCGCCGTCGGACCGCAGCCTGACCGGCCTCGGTCTCTTCGCTGTGTCGACCAGCTCGGTGAGCCGCCTGCCCTTGGTCGCCAGTTGCACCTCGCCGGCGGGCACCGGGCGGGTGTCGGCCAGCAACTTCTCGGCCTCGGCCAGCGGCCCCGGAGAGTAGAGCCGCCGCGGTGTGGCGAGGTAGTGATCCATACGTTCGTGCAGCCGTACCCGTCCACTGGCGTGCTCCAGGCCGCCCTTGGCGAAACCGGCGGCGGGATCGATCTTCAGGGCCGCACGGTAGAGCGTCGTGGCCTCGACCCAAGCCTCGGCCGACACTCGCTGCCCGGCGTCATTTCGCAGTCGATCGAGTTCAGCCGCCCGTCGTGCCGCTGCCAGCCGTCGACGTGCATCGGTCACGACCCGTGTCCCAGGGCGCAGACGTGCCGCCTCGTCGAGTGCCTTGGCCGCCGTGGCATAACGTCCTGTATCCAGTGCCGAGAGCGCACGGCTCATCGCGGTACCGAAGGCCGTCTCGGCCTGCACTGCCGCGACCCGGGCCGCCGCTTCGCCGGCCGGAGTGAACTCGTTGTCGAGGGACACCGCCTCGAGATAGGCAAGGTGCGCGATATCGAGTTGGCCCGATACTTCGGCCAGGCGTCCCGCCGCCATGCGCTCGAGCACTCCGGCTCGTGCCTCGGCACGTAACAGTCCACGCTCGGCCTCTTCCAGCCCGGGCTCGAGGGTCAAGGCGAGGGTGAACTGGAGCGCGGCGGCGGGACCGTCGTCGGCTGCGAGCGCTTGCGAGCCGGCATCAAGGGCCGCGGCGAGCCGCTGTGGCCGTGACGCAGCCAACGTAACCAGCTCCTCCCCGGCCGCGGTGTAATCGGCGGCGGCCTCGACAAAACGTCGCTGGCCGAACAGCCGGTCACCGGCCGTGGCACCGGCTGACGCCTGCGCCATCTCGGCCGCGGCCCAGGCCCCGGCATTCAGGAGTTCCAGTTCCGCACGCCGTTTCAGATAGCCCTGCAGCGCCAGTTCCGCGCTCCGGCGTGCCTCGTCGGATGGCGTGGCGGCCGCCGACTGGGCCACAGCCTCCTTGACGGAAGATGGCGCGGCGGTCGGAGCCACCGGTGGCGCTGGAGGAGCCACCATCTTCGGTAATACCAGAACGACGGTAATCGCCAACCCAAGCACCCCGCCAAGCAGCAGCAAGGTAACGCGCGAGGACCAACCGCCCCCGGGGGGTGAGCTCCCCGGCGGGCTGCCCGGTGGCCGCAGGTCAGGCGGCGGCGTGGGCGGAGCGGAGCCTGATGTCCCGACCGGTTCCATCCGTAGTCATTCGCTGGTGCCGGGTGGAGCCAGACCGGTCTCCGCGGCATAGATTCGCTTGAGCAGTCCACGCCACTGGGCATACTGCATCTCGGCTGAGCCGGTCAGCTTGTGGGTCTCGCCCTCGACCTCGACCACCAGGGGCTGCGCCTCGGCGCTAAAGGATTCGCCGAGTTCGGCGATGGCATCGCTGTGGATGACGGTCTCGGAGTCCTTGTCGAAGCCGCTCTTGATTGCGTAAGCCCCGCCGATCACCATGACGTCACGCAGCGTGCTGTTGGCCGCGTTGTTGCTCGTATTGCCGGTGGCCGACAGGGCAATGGCACCGATGATCGCAGCCACCCCGATCAACTTTTGCTGCAACGCCTCACGCTCGACCGCACGTAATGCTTCGGCTTCCGCGCTGCGCGAGCGGCGCCACTCGTCGTAGGGTGGATCCATCTGCCGGTAGAAGTTGTCGAAGTGAGCGTTGAGGGTGTCCAGCAGCAGATAGTCGCGCTCGCGGATGGCCTTGATGCGCTGGTACATCGGGTCGTCATGGGCTGGCAGGCGCAACACGCTGCTGCGGCCCCGGTTGTCGGTCCGCAGGTAGGCGGCGAACGGATCAGGCGCCATGGCGGCGGCAAACTGCAGGTCGGCGGTACGCCGGATCACCCTGACCTCGGTCTCGTCGAGGGTAGCGCGGAAAGTGGCCAGGTCGTTGGCGACGGTGATGTAGAGCGGCTGGAACGGTTCGTAGCCTTCACGCAGCGCGGCATCCACCTCCTTCGCACTCAGCTCGCTGTAGTAGCGCTTCTCGAACCAGGCACGGCCGGTGGCGTCCAGAGCGGTAATCTCCAGCTCCAGCTGCTCACCGTCAGAAGTGAGTATCTTGCCGCGGACCACCGCTTCACCACCTTCGTTACCGCGCGGAACCACCCGCACCGCACCCCAGTAACCGGTCCTCTCGATGATGTCGCGCAGGTGTTGTGGGAAGTAGCGTGCCTCGGCCGCACGAATATCCTCGAAGAGACCACGGGCGTCGTCCTCGTCATCGGGTAGCGTTCCCGGGTCAAACAGTTCGATCCAGAGATCGAGCAGCTGGGCTTCGGGGATCTCGGTCTGTGGCTTGAGCATCGCCACCCGGTCGTCCACCTCACCCTGCAGACGGAGCGTTCCGCAACCGCCCAGCAGCAGAGTGACCAGGAGCGGTCCGAGCCAGAAATTACGTGCCGCCATCAATCCATTACGTCCTTATTATCTGGTGCCGCCACGGTAACGGCGGTACTCGTCCCACAAGCGGGCCTTGAGCTCGGGGTCACGTTCGCGTTCGGCCGCCTCGCGCAATTGCCGGGCGACTACATCGTCGCCATCCGGGCTCGGCAGATCTGCCGGTCGTGTCGGCGCTCCGTCCTGGCCTGACGACGGGCCGCGCCCGGCCTGGCCGGGATCACCCTGGCGGCTGCCACCGTCGCTCTCGACGTCGTCCTCGCCTCGGCCGTCAGACAACCACGGGGGGAGCGTGCCCGCCCCACCCTGTCCGGTCGCACTGGCCGACGTGCCGTCGGCGGTCTCGCTCCCCGGGGTCGAGCCAGATCCAGTGCTTCCGGCGGTAGATGCCGAGGCCGAACCGCTCTCACCGTCTCCATCGCCATCCTCGGAGGCCGATGATGCCGCGCCACCGCCACCTCCGCCACTCGGCGCGTCACTAAGCGGTCGGGCGGCACGGACCCGGTCCTGCTCACGCAGCAGCAGTTCGTCGAACTGCCCCAGGGAAGTTCCGAGTTCGGCATCCAGCGCTTCACGCCCCTCGGTACGCGTGGTGGCGCTCGATGGCGCCACATTGACGACCCCGCCACCGATGCCATCCCCTTCGGGACATTCGACCCCGGCAGGGATCGGGCGACCGAGATCACGTACCTCTGTGCAACCGGACGCTACACGTTGTCTCAAATCGGCCAGGAACGCCTCGTAATCCTGTTTCTCGGTGGCGTCGATGCCGCCACGCTCAACCTTTTGATCGTACGAAGCTCTGGCCTCGCTCCAGACGGCATGGTCTGCCTCGAGCCGCTCGTCGGGCGCCTCGGCACTCGCCGGGACGGCGAAAGAGAGCAGCAGCATGCAACCCAATGGGCGTACCTTGATCTCCATGACCGTCAGGAAATGCTCCATGTACTGGCGGTTCGCATCTGAGACTCCATTCTAATGGTCAAAGTTTAGCGATTCAGGACTGCGGCCGACATCGATGTCACCAGAAAAGCCTGTAATACTGTCGAGGAGCCCTTGATCACGTGGCCGATCACGTTTGCACTCGCCGGAACCGATCGGTCTACTCACTGTCAAAAAACACCGGATTCGTGCAGTATTTCCGTTACAGCGTAGTCAGTTAAGGATGAACGGATCATGAACAGACGTGACTTTATCGCCGCCGCCACCCGTGGTGCCGCCGCCACCGCCGCCGTGGCCTCCCCGATGGTGGCCGCGGCCTCCGCCGCTGGCAGCACTCTCCACGACCGGTTCGGCGAACAGTTCGAGTCAGCTCTTGGTGCATTGGGCGAGCGCGGGGACTCCTTCACCGACGACCTGCGTGCCGTGGGCAGTCGGGTGCAGCGACTGGAACTGCAGCAGCAGGTACTGCTCTTCCTCCTGCTACTGTCGTTCGTCCTCGACGGCGGGCTCACCTGGCTGGTGATGCACGCCCCGGTGGCGCCGCTGGTCTGATCTCCCTGCCGTGCCGTCGTCCCACGACGGCGCGGTTCATTTCCGCTCGCGGTAGTCGAGCACCTCGGTCACCGGCAGCGCAGCGACGTCACGGTACTTGGTGTCATTAATCTGTCGTGCCTCGACCAGGTTGCCGATACGCGCGAAAGTTGAGCTGACCAGGATCTCCTCGCCGTCTGATCCCTGGCGGCGCACACCGAAGGTGAGGCGGTCGCGTTCTTCGCAGGAGAGACGGCCGAGGACGTTCTTGGTCACCCAGATGGTGCCCTCGGTAGCGAAGTCGCTCAGCCGTGAGGCGTTGTTGATGGTGTCGCCGAGAGCCGTGAACTCGAGGTGGGTCGGCGTCTGGTAGGTGCCGAACCACTCCTGGCCCTCGTCGATGCCGATGTTCACGCGCAACCGGTTGACCCAGTTCTTCTTGCGCGTCCAGCGGTCGTCGATCTCGCGCATCTTTTCGCGCATCTCGACCCCGCAGCGCACCGTGTTCATGACGTAGTTGGAATCGGGCTGGGGTAGGAAGTAATAGAGCATGCCGTCACCGACATGCTTGCCGTGGGTAGCGTAGTAGCGCCGCAGCAGCGGTTCCATCGACGACCAGACCTCGTTGATCAGCTCGAAATACTCCTCTGGAGGCAATTCCGCGCAGATCTTGCACGAGCCCTGCAGGTCAGCGGTGAGCACAGCGAGTTGGGTCAGGTGCGGGCGACGCTTTTTGAGCAGGTCGCGGATGACCAGGTCACGGCGGGCCAGCAGGGTCAGGATCGAGTCCTGGTCCTCGGTCAGCGGGACGTAGGTAAAGAAAAGCCCCTCGCGGAAGAACGAGCAGTAGAGCTTGAACCACTGCGCAGGCTGGCCCGGGGCGGCAAGGTTCACCTCGGTGCCGAGGACACCGCCCTCGGCCCCGGCCTCCTCGATATCCTCGAAAGACTGGATCAGGTGGTTGGCCAGGCGGCGGTCATCCCCATGGGCCACGGCGAGCAACTGCTCCTGGCTGAGGAAGTTCTTGGCCACGGCCAGGTGGAAGCGGGCCAGCTCGTCCCAACCCTCGAAGCGGTTACTCAGGCCGGTCTGGATAAAGGCACGAAACAGGCTGCGGCCATCGACCAGGTCATCTCCCTGGGGTACGCCGAAGAACTCGTCGAGGGCACGGGCGTTGCTCCATTCCAGTTCAAAACGGCGGTTGACCATGTAGGCCGGGTAGGCGAGATCCTCGACGGTCAGGCGCAACGGGCCGTCGAGCTGTATCGGCTTATA
>QNFN01000142.1 GCA_003645555.1 Gammaproteobacteria bacterium
AGGCTGTTGAAATTCGCTCAGATGAGTGCGAGGCAAGGAAAAATAGGCCGAAAAAATGTAGTTTACTGGAGTAAATGAGTATTTTGAGGCCAATTTTGACGCCGGATCGTGCCATCTGAGTAGAATTTCAACAGCCTGTTAGGCGCGATAGAGCAGTTCCACGCGCTCCATCCCGAAGGTACGTCGCAGCCGTTTCAGGAGTTCATCGACGGGACGGACCCGCCAGGTGTCGCCCAGTGCCAGGCGTGCGGCGCCATCCTCTCTGGCGTACTCGACCAACACCGGGCAGGCGCCATCACAAAACGGCTCCAGCTGCTCACGCAGACCGCTGACCGGATCACTGCCGGCAACCCAGTCTCCTGCCTCCAGCCGCACCAGGAGGGCACGTGCGTGGCGTTCACGTGCCTGTTCGAGACTCAGTATCTCCTCGGCACGCACCTGGGCCGAACCGCTGAAATCATCTTTGCTGAGACCGCCGCTGACCACCAGCAGCCGATCCTTGGCTATCAACTCACGAAAGCGCTGGCCGACGTCATCAAACGCCTTGACCTCGATCCGGCCACTGCGGTCGTCCAGGCTCAGGATGCTGATGCGGCCACCGCGCTGGGTCTTCAGCGTACGCAGGCCGATCACCAGACCGGCGACGGTCACCGGCTGCTCACGCCCGCGGCCGTTGCCCGGGCGACCGCCACCACTCGGTGGTTCAAGAGTGCCGAGGCGACCGCTGGTAAAGTGGGCCAACTCGTCGAGGTAGGAATCGATCGGGTGGCCCGTCAGGTAGAGACCGAGACTCTCCTTCTCGTGGGCCAACCGCTCTGCCTCGTCCCACTCCTCGTGCGCTATCAGAGCGGCCGGTGGCGGTGCCCCATCGTCACCGAGCCCAAACAGGTCATTCTGGCCTGCGTCCTGGCTCTGCCCCTGCTGCTCGGCCGCCTGCAACGCGGTCGGCAGGTTGGCCAGCAATGTCGCCCGGTTGGCACCGAGACCATCGAGAGCGCCGGCCCGGGTCAACGACTCGAGTACCCGCCGATTGGCCTTGCGCAGGTCAATACGCTGACAGAGATCGAACAGATCAGCAAACGGGCCGTTGGCATGACGTTCGGTCAGCAGGCCTTCGATCGCCGCGGATCCCACCCCCTTGATGGCGCCAAGACCGTAACGGATACGCTTGGCATCACGCGCGCTGAAAGCGTATTCCGAAGCGTTGACATCGGGTGGCAACACACTCAGGCCAAGGGCGTCGCATTCGTCGATGAAGATGACCACCTTGTCGGTGTTATCCATGTCCGACGACAACACCGCGGCCATGAACCAGGCGCTGTGGTGCGCCTTGAGCCAGGCAGTCTGGTAGGAAACCAGCGCATAGGCCGCCGAGTGCGACTTGTTGAAGCCGTAGCCGGCGAACTTCTCCATCAGGTCGAAGATGCGTGTCGCCACACCCGTCTCGACCCCACGCGCCAGCGCCCCCTCGGTGAAGGTGGCGCGCTGCTTGGCCATCTCCTCGGGCATCTTCTTGCCCATCGCCCGGCGCAGCAGGTCGGCGCCGCCGAGCGTGTAGCCAGCCAGTACCTGGGCGATCTGCATCACCTGTTCCTGGTAGAGGATCACACCGTAGGTCGGCTTCAGGATCGGCTCCAGGTCGGGATGCGGATAGGCGACCTTGGCCTCGCCTTTCTTGCGGTCGATGAAGTCGTCGACCATGCCTGACTGCAGCGGGCCGGGACGGAACAGCGCGACCAAGGCGATGATGTCCCCGAAGGAGTCAGGCTGCAGGCGGCGGATCAGGTCCTTCATGCCGCGCGACTCGAGTTGGAACACGGCCGTCGTCTGGCAGCTCTTGAGCAGGTCAAAGGTGGTGCGGTCGTCGAGCGGAATGGCGGTGATGTCAATTGGTTCGCCAGCCACCTCCTGGCAGGCGTTCACCGCGTCGACGGTCCACTTGATGATGGTCAGCGTACGCAGGCCGAGGAAGTCGAACTTGACCAGGCCGACGGCCTCGACATCCTTCATGTCGAACTGGGTGAGGATGGCATCGCTGCCCTCTTCGCAGTAGATCGGCGAAAAATCGGTCAGCACCGACGGCGCAATCACTATGCCTCCGGCGTGTGTACCGGCATTGCGGGTGATGCCTTCGAGCGAACGACCGAGGTCGACCAGGGCGCGGATTTCCTCGTTGTTCTCATACTCGCTCCTGAACTCCTCGCCCTGTTCGAGCGCCTTGTCCAGGGTCATGCCGAGTTCGAACGGCACCAGCTTGGCGACGCGGTCGACGAAGCCGTACGGGTGGCCAAGCACTCGCCCGGCATCGCGGATCACCGCCTTGGCTGCCATGGTGCCGAAGGTGATGATCTGGGATACCCGGTCGCGACCGTAGCGCTCGGCGACATAGCGAATTACACGGTCGCGGCCGTCCATGCAAAAATCGACATCAAAGTCGGGCATCGACACCCGTTCCGGATTTAGAAATCGCTCGAATAATAGGTCGTAAGGTATTGGATTTATATCTGTAATACCCAGGGCATAGGCCACGATAGAGCCTGCGCCCGAGCCGCGTCCCGGCCCGACCGGAATGTCCTGCTCGCGTGCCCAGTGGATGAAGTCGGCCACGATCAGGAAGTAGCCTGGAAACCCCATCTCGACGATGACGCCAAGCTCGCGCTCAAGGCGCTCACGGTAGGTCGAGCCGCGAGGGTCGTCGGCCGGGAACAGCCGAGTCAGACGCACCTCCAGACCACGCTCGGCCTCACGCCGCAGATGCACCTCCTCTGGTGCACCATCAGGAATCGGAAATGCCGGCAGCGACGGCTTGCCGAGATGCAACTCCAGGTTGCAACGGCGTGCGATCTCGACGCTGTTGGCCAGAGCCTCAGGAAGGTCGGCAAACAGTTCGGCCATCGTCTCGGGACGGCGCAGGTGCTGCGCCTCGGTGTAGTCACGTGGTCGCCGCGGATCGTCCAGCGTGCGTCCCTCGTGGATACAGACCCGGGCCTCGTGAGCCTCGAAGTCATCACGGGTGAGAAAACGGACGTCGTTGGTCGCCACCACCGGGATCCCGGCACCGGTCGCAAATTCAACCACCGCACGCAGATGCGGCTCGTCGTCCGTGCGGCCACAGCGCTGCAATTCAAGGTAGTAGCGGTCTGGGAACAGTTCCTGCCAGCGATTCAACCGTTCACCAGCACGCCCGACATCACCGGCCAGCAGCGCGCGGCCAACATCACCCTGCGCTGCGCCGGAGAGGGCAATAAGGCCGTCACTCTGGTCGCCGAGCCAGGCATGCTGCAACAGGATATGGCCGCCGTGACGCCCTTCGGTGTAGGCACGTGAGACCAGGCACTTAAGATTTCGGTAGCCGACTGCATCCTGGCACAACAGTGTCAAGCGTGACGGCGGCTGCCCCTCCTCGTCTGCCAGCCACAAGTCGACGCCGGCAATGGGCTTGATCCCGCGAGCCAGTGCCGCCCGGTAGAACTTCACCAATGCAAACAGGTTGGACTGGTCAGTGACCGCGACCGCCGGCATACCCGCCTCGGCGACCGCCTCGACCAGCGGCTTGATACGTACGATGCCATCACACAGCGAGTACTCGGTGTGCAGGCGCAGGTGAACAAACGGCACAGGCATGAGGTCGATTGTCGGCGTCACCCGCCGCTGTGTCGAGCAGGTCCGCCAGCGGTCGCCGCCATGGCGGCGCGGACCGGAGCAAAGCTGCACCGGTGGATCGGTGATGGTCCGAGACGAATCAGCGCCGCGCGATGCGCCACGGTCGGGTAACCCTTGTGCCTGGCCAGACCGTAGCCTGGATAGCGGACATCAAGTGCCTCCATTTCGGCATCACGGGCCACCTTGGCCACGATCGACGCGGCACTGATGGCCGCTACCCGTCGGTCGCCACCGACCAGTGCGACGGCGGCACAGGGAAGTTCCGGACAGCGGTTGCCATCGATCAGTGCCAGACATGGCGATACGACCAGGGCCGCGACGGCACGCTGCATCGCCAGCAGAGACGCCTGCAGGATATTCAGATCATCGATCTCGGCCACTTCGGCACGTCCCAGGGCCCAGGCCAGGGCGGTCTCGCGCACGGCCGAGGCAAGCTGCTCGCGGCGGCGAGCACTGAGCACCTTGGAGTCAGCCAGGCCCGTGACCGGATGCGCGGGATCGAGGATCACCGCCGCCGCGATCACCGGCCCGGCGAGCGGCCCACGACCGACTTCGTCAATGCCGGCAACCTGCTCCAGCAGGGTCACCGCCCCGCCGTCACCGCGCCGCTCTTCAGTCACGACGACGGTCGGCCAGTGCTGCCACGGCCGTGGCAGCCATACGGTCGGCCCCCTGACGCAAACGATCATGAACAGCCGTGAAATGGGCTACCTGTGCGGCGGCGTGCGCTGGCTCTTCGAGCAGGGCCAGGAGTTCCGCTCCAAGCCGTTCGGGCTGAACCGCGTGCTGCAGGAACTCGGGGACCACGGTCTCACCGCAGAGCAGGTTGGGCAGTGCGAAATTGGCCAGCCGGTAGAAGGGGCGCATGGCGTAATAGGTCAGCGGGGCCACCTTGTAGGCCACCACCATCGGACGCCTGTGCAGCAGACCTTCGAGAGTCGCCGTGCCCGAGGCCGACAGCAGCACGTCGGCCGCACTTATCACTGTACGTGCCTGACCGTCGAGCAGGTGCAGATCGAGCTCAGGATAGGCCGTGGCGAACTGCTCAAGTAACGCTCGCAGTTTCCTGGTGGCTGCCGGAAGCACGAAACGAATACCGGGTCGCCGCTCAGCGAGCCAGGCAGCAGCCGCGAGGAACGGTGCGGCGAGATGGCGAATTTCGCCGCCACGGCTGCCCGGCAACAACGCAACCACCGGCCCCGACCCGGCCAGACCGAGTTCATCACGGGCGGCATCGCGATCAACCTCGGGCGGGATCGCCTCGGCCAACGGGTGGCCGACGAAGGTTGCCGGCATGCCATGTGCATTGCAGAACTCCGCCTCGAAAGGAAACAGCGTCAACAGCAGGTCGGCACCACGACGCAGTGTGCGCAGCCGGTAGCGACGCCAGGCCCAGACGGTCGGGCTGACATAATGGACCGTCGGAATGCCGGCACGTCGCAGACGGGTCTCGAGACCAAGATTGAAGGCCGGGGCGTCGATGCCGACAAAGACATCGGGGGGGTCGGCCAGCAGTCGGCGTGCCATCGCCCGGCGAATACGCAGGCCGTCCGGCAGGTGGGCCAGGACATCGGCGAGACCGAACGCCGCCAGCCGCTCCGCCGGCCAGTGAATGGTGCACCCGGCCGCCTCCATCAGCGGCCCGCCAATACCTTCGAATGTGCTGCCCGGACGCAGCGCACTCAACGCCGTGATCAAGCCGCTGCCGAGCAGATCCCCGGAACTCTCACCGGCCACCAGCGCCACGCGCAACGGCCTCGGAGAGGGACTTGATCCCGTGCCGGCGGCCTGCCCCGCGCCCGCCATCGGCATCAGCGCAGGATGCTGCGGCTCGAGGTGCGAATGAACTCCGCGAGATCGACGGCGTCGGCATCGTCGGTCTCGGCCTCGAGCCTGGCCACCGCCTCCTCCAGCCGCAGGCCGGAACGGAACAGCAACTTGTAATGGCGGCGAATGCGCTGGATAAGGTCCGGGGTGAAGCCGGGGCGCCGGGCCAACCGGCGTGCATTGATGCCGGG
>QNFN01000143.1 GCA_003645555.1 Gammaproteobacteria bacterium
AGGAAAAATGGGCCGATAAAGCGCAGTTTACTGGAGTAAACGAGCATTTTGAGGTCGATTTTGACGCCGGATCGTACCAGCTGAGTAGAATTTCAACAGCCTGCTAGAAGCGTGCCTTCACGTAGAGCTGCGGCCCCCAGTAATCGTAATCAAGCGAGCCGTGCCAGGCATCGTCGTTGACGTCGACATCCAGGCCGAAGGCGTTGAGCGCCGCACCAAAACCGACATGCTCCCAGAACCAGTATTCAGTGTCGGCGCGGAAATTGTAGAGGTTCCCACTGAAGGCGGAGGTGTCGTCGCTGAGGTTCAGCTGAAAGTAGCCGACGTTGAGACCGGCGGTCCAGCGTGGGGAGAAGTAATACCGGTAGTCGATGCCAACCAGCGGCATCGGTGCATCGGCCTTGGCCGAGATGGTGCCATTCCCACCCTGGTCCTGTACCCAGGCGCTGGCATCGATGAAGAAATCGATGTTGGCCCAGTGGACACCGAGGTAGCCGGCGAGTTCGTGAGTGTCATTCCGGATGAAGGAGTAGACGTAGGAAAACGGGATGATGTCCATGTTCAGCCTGGTGTACATCTCCGCCCCGGCCTGGATGATCTCGCCGTCGCCGATCTCGATGTCCTGGGTGGCCGTCGCGCTGGCATCGCGATCGAGCTGGAACCAGGCGAGGCTAAATCGATGGTTGTCAAAGATACGCCAGCGCCCCTCGATGTAGCCGGTGCTTTTGCGGCTGGTCAGGCGGAATTGGTCCTCGATGTCGATGGGGAGACCGCCATCGTGGCCCGAGTTGTTGACGCGCAGCTTGGTGTCGATGGAAGGCAGAAACACCCCCCCGACGAAAATCAGCTTCTCGGTCCCTGGCTGGATCCACTCCTCGGCCTGCGCGGTAAGCGGCAATATCAAGAGCGAGATAACGGACAGCCACAACGACAGGTGCCGATTACACCCCATGTCAGGTCCCCAATCGATAGGTCTTGTTGTCAGCTGCGAGTGTAATCCAGTTGCAGCTGTGCGTTAACAGAGACCGTCCAGTGAGGTTTCATGGGCATTGGGGTTTCGTAGCGTTTTGCCCAACCCACCCGCTTTCCCGTAAATATCGTAGATCCAAAAAAAAGGCGCCTCCCGCGAACGAGAGGCGCCCTGCCTACACCGAACCGTATCGGGCCGGCGCCACTCAGGCGTCGAGAGCCTGCTGCGCCGACACGTAGTCGTAACCGAGATCGCGCGCCACGGCCTCGTAGGTCACCTGACCGGCATGGACGTTGAGTCCGGCGAGCAGGTGGGCGTCGTCGGCGCATGCCTGCTTCCAGCCCTTGTCGGCCAGCGCCAGCGCGAACGGCAGCGTGGCGTTGTTCAGCGCGAAGGTCGAGGTGCGCGCCACCGCGCCCGGCATGTTGGCCACACAGTAGTGGACGATGTCGTCGACGATGTAGGTCGGGTCGGCGTGAGTGGTCGCTTTCGAGGTCTCGAAGCAACCGCCCTGGTCGATGGCGACGTCGACCAGCACCGCTCCCGGCTGCATTCGCCCGAGATGCTCGCGACGCACCAGTTTCGGTGCCGCGGCACCGGGGATCAGCACCGCACCGACGACCAGGTCGGCACCGAGAACCAGCTCCTCGGTCGCATCCTGGGTCGCGTACTGGGTCTTGAGACGCGGGCCGAAGACGTCGTCGAGGTAGGCCAGGCGCGGGCTCGACTTGTCGAGTATGGTGACGTCGGCACCGAGGCCCATGGCCATGCGTGCCGCGTTGAGGCCGACGACGCCACCACCGATGACGACCACCTTGCCCGGCAGCACACCCGGCACACCGCCGAGCAGCACGCCGCGACCGCCGTTGGCCTTCTGCAGCGACACGGCGCCGACCTGGATCGCCATGCGTCCGGCCACTTCGCTCATCGGCGCCAGCAGTGGCAGACCGCCGCGGGCATCGGTGATGGTCTCGTAGGCGATGGCGGTAACGCCCGACTTCACCAGCCCCTGTGTCTGCTCGGGGTCCGGCGCCAGATGCAGGTAGGTGAACAGCAGCTGGCCCTCGCGCAGTTGCGCGTACTCGACCGGTTGCGGCTCCTTGACCTTCACCACCATCTCCGCTCGGGCGAAGATCTCGGCCGCCGTGTCAACGATCGACGCACCGGTGGCGCGGTAGTCGTCATCACTGCAGCCGATCCCCTCACCGGCGCGGGTCTCGACGATCACCTCGTGACCGTGGTGGATGAGTTCACGTACCGACGACGGCGTCAGGCCGACACGGTACTCGTGGTTCTTGATCTCCTTCGGCACTCCGATAAGCATCGTTGCATCCTCATGTCTGGCGGGTAATGATGAGTGCAGGATGCCCTGATTATTATCGAATGTGCTTGATATGTTGCGTCTATTGGGCTAAGTAATTCGAACTTTCTTCTAATTTGTTACGCTTATAAAGAAGATTCACCTGCCATGAACATCGACAGCATCGACCGCCGGATTCTCAACCTTCTCCAGGGTGACGGCCGCATCAGCAACGCCGACCTGGCCGAGCGCATCCACCTGTCGCCGTCGGCCTGCCATCGCCGGGTGAAACAGCTCGAGGAGAGCGGCCTGGTCGACGGTTACGTGATGATCGTCGACCAGGAATCGGCCGGCCGGCCGACCAACGTCTTCGTCGAAGTGACGCTCAAGGGACAGAGCGACGAGTCGCTCGACGCCTTCGAGCGAGCCGTGCTCGACTGCCCCGAGATCATGGAGTGCTACCTGATGGCCGGCCAGGCCGACTACCTGCTACGCCTTGCCGTCGCCGACATCGCCGACTACGAGCGTGTCCACCGCCAGTACCTGTCACGCTTCCCCGGTGTCGACCGGCTGCGCTCGATCTTCACCATGCGTACCGTCTGCAAGAAGACCGCGATCGAATTCTGAATCCGGCTGCAACTCCGGTCAGGGCGCCAGGCGTTCGATGCTCCAGTCGTCTCCGGTCTCGCGCCGGTAGAGAAAGCGGTCATGCAACCGGTTGGGCCGACCCTGCCAGAACTCGATGCTCGACGGACGGACCCGGTACCCCCCCCAGAACGACGGCAGCGGCACCTTGCCATCGGCGAACTTGCGCTTCATTTCGTCGAACTTCTGCTCCAGCAGGCTGCGCGAGGAGACCACGCTGCTCTGCTGCGACACCCAGGCACCGAGCTGACTCTCGCGGGGCCGGGTCATGAAGTATTTCAACGACTCCCCGGTAGACACCGGCTCGGCCTCGCCGGTAATGGCCACCTGGCGCTCCAGTTCGCGCCAGTAGAAGAGCAGCGCCACTTTCGGATTGCCAGCCATCTGTTGCGCCTTGGTGCTGCCCTTGTTGGTGTAGAAGACGAAACCGTTGCGATCGTAGAACTTCACCAGGACGGTGCGTGATGTCGGCTGGCCGTCGGGCGTGACGGTCGAGAGTGTCATCGCCGTGGCGTCGACGATCTCGGCCTCGACCGCGAGCTTGAACCAGCGGTCGAACTGCACGAACGGGTCGGCGTCGAGGTCGGTGCGACGCAGGCCGGTGTGGAGATATTCGCGGCGGATCTGTTCAATGTTCACGACGTGCAACTCGAGTCAGGATAGCCAGGTCATGATGAGACGATCGACCTGCATGATCAGCCAACCCGGTTCGCCCGAACGGCATGAGGCCACTCCCTGACCAGGGAGGCAAGTATGGATCGACCTATCCACCTGGCCCCCTGTCCAGGCCCGGACCGGATCGGGGTCGATACGCTCAGTGATTGCTCGGGAAGCTGTACTTGATCCCCTCGCGCACACCGGCCGACGGCCAGCGCTGGGTGATGGTCTTGCGCCGGGTGTAGAAACGCATGGCGTCGGGCCCGTAGGCAGAGAGATCGCCGAACAGCGACCGCTTCCAGCCGCCGAAGCTGTGGTAGGCGACCGGTACCGGCAGCGGCACGTTGACGCCGACCATGCCAACCTTGATGTTGTCGGTGAAGTAGCGCGCCACCTCGCCGTCGCGGGTGAATACACAAGTGCCATTGCCGTACTCGTGGGCGTCGATCAGGTCCATCGCCTGCTGGAGCGTGTCGACCCGTACCACCGCCAGCACCGGGCCGAATATCTCGTCCTGGTAGATCTTCATTCCGGGCTGGACCCGGTCGAACAGGCAACCGCCGAGGTAGTAGCCGTCCGGATGTCCCTCGACGGCGATGTCCCGGCCATCGACGACCAACTCGGCGCCCTCCTCGACCCCGAGGTCGACGTAGCCGCGCACCTTCTCGTAGTGGTCGCGGGTCACCAGCGGCCCCATGTCGTTGCCCTCCTCGAGCCCGTTGCCGACCTTCATGCCGGCCAGCTCGGCGGTGAGCTTCCCGACCACGGCATCGCCGGTTTCGTCGCCGACGGCAACGACCACCGGGATCGCCATGCAGCGCTCACCGCAGGAGCCGTAGGCCGCGCCCATCAGGGCGCTGACGGCATTGTCGATATCGGCATCCGGCATGACGATGGCGTGATTCTTGGCACCGCCGAGCGCCTGCACCCGCTTGCCGTGGGCCGAGCCGGTGGCGTAGACGTACTCGGCAATCGGCGTCGAACCGACGAAGCTGATCGCCTGCACCCGCTTGTCTGTCAGCAAGGTGTCGACCGCCTCCTTGCCACCGTTGATGACGTTCATGACGCCGTCGGGCAAACCGGCTTCCTTGAGCAGCTGCGGTACGAACAGCGCCGAGGTCGGGTCCTTCTCCGACGGCTTGAGCACGAAGGTGTTGCCGGCCACCAGCGCGGCCGGGTACATCCACAGTGGCACCATGACCGGAAAGTTGAACGGTGTAATACCGGCGACGACGCCGAGCGGCTGGTGCTCGCTCCAGGAGTCGATGCCGGGGCCGACATCGCGGCAGTGTTCACCCTTGAGCAATTCGGGTGCGTAGCAGGCGAACTCGACGTTCTCGATGCCGCGCTGCAGCTCACCCATGGAGTCGGCATACACCTTGCCGTGCTCCTCGGTCATCAGGCGGCTGATGGTGTCGGCGTTCTGCTCCAGCAGTTCCTTGAAGCGGAACATGATCCGCGCCCGCTTGGCCGGCGGCGTCGCGCGCCAGGCCGGGAAGGCGGCCTCGGCGGCGGCAATTGCCTGCTCTGTCGTGGCCTGGTCGGCCATCTCCACCTGGCGGATCACCTGGCCGGTAGCCGGGTTGTAGACCGGCTGGGTCGGACCGCCCGTAGAGACGATTTCGCCGTTGATCAGGTGGCCGACCTTCTCCAGGTCGGCGCTCAGTTGCTGGTTCATCTCTTCCGCTATCTGCATGACTCTAGCCTCGTGTTGGGCGCCTGTCGGCCGGAAGCCTTCCCGAACGCCGTGGCGCATCCTCTGATTCAATTGTAGGTCGGGTTTCAACCCGACATGATCTTTTCCAACGCTGTTGTCGGACTGAAGTCCGACCCACACCAGGCAATCGTTTCCTGTTTCTGCTGCAGGTCTGGCTTCAGCCCGACATGTGTCGTTGCCTGATCACTTATCGGATTGAAGTCCGTCCCACACCAGGCAATCGTTTCCTGTTTCTGCTGTAGGTCGGGCTTCAGCCCGACATGTGCCGTTGTCTGGTCGCTCGTCGGACTGAAGTTCGACCCACAGGAGGCCATCGCGTC
>QNFN01000144.1 GCA_003645555.1 Gammaproteobacteria bacterium
CGCTGGAGAGCGCCATGGCTTGGCTGGCCCAGCCGCAGGCGAGGGTGAGCAATATGGCGTACAGCAGGCCGCTCCAGCGGGTCGGGATGCAAGGGAGCCTCTGAACAAACTCATGAACTCGTATCGTGCGCTCAGAATGTCCAGCTTTATTGTTGTAATTTTTCGCAATAGCTGGGCTATTACGTGCAACTTGCGCCTCAAATCCAAACATTCTGAAGCACAATCTGCTTCGTCCAGATTTGTTCAGAGGCCCCCTAGCGATCGATCGGGTCATGGCGCCCTCTCACTTGGCTGTGCAGTTCTACCAGGCTGCCCTGGTCATAGAGCCGGGCCCGCGCCCCGACCGCGTCGACGACGTAGTTCTCGCCGGTGATGCGAACCGGTTGCGTGGTTTCGGCAAGATCGTTGTCCGGTTCAATGCGCAGGTCGCGGGTGTCGATACGCAGCGGCGGACGGCCAGGTCCGGGCAGCCGCTCGAGGATCACCGGTCCGTTCAGCAGTAGCTCTTCGGCACCGGCGGTGAGCAGACCGCTTTCGGCATCGACGGTCCAGGCCGGGTCATGTGCACTGGCGTAGACCGTCAGTTGAGGTCGGTCGAGCAGGTTGCTGTCGTCGTCCGGGAAGTGGCTCAGTCGCGGCCCGGTGAGATGGTAGCGCGGTTGACCATCCTCGGCATGGAGGGTGATGCGGTAGTCCTCAAGGACACTGTCCGGGGCCCGGGTCGTGTCCACGGACGGCGTGATGCCGGGCGTGGCGAGCTCCTGGATCCAGTCAGTCACGGCCAGCACGACACCGAATCCGAACACGATCAGCCAGGTGAGCCAGGTTCTAGCCAAGGTAGGGCGCCAGCGCCGAGCCGAGGAGCCCCTGGGCGGCGAGCAGCAGGTCGCACGCTTCGCGTACCGCGCCACGCCCCCCGTTTGCGGTCGTGACCCAGTGGGCCCTGGCAAGGACTTCGGGATGGGCGTCAGCGACCGCGATCGCCAGGCCGACACCGGTCATCACCGGCAGGTCGATGACGTCGTCACCGACATAGGCGACGGCACTGGCGTCGAGTCCCATCTCTTGCAACAGGGTGGAGAAGGTCACGCGCTTGTCGCCACAGCCCTGGTGCAGGTGCTTGATGCCGAGCTCGGCGGCACGCCGGGCCACCAGTGGCGACTCCCGGCTGGTGATGATGCCCACCGGGAGGCCTTGGCCCTGGAGCATCTTCAGGCCGTGGCCGTCGTGGACGTGGAAGGTCTTGGCCTCGCCGCCACCGTCGTCGTAGCGCAGCCCACCGTCGGTTAGCACGCCGTCGACATCGAGCAGTAGCAGGCGCACGCCACGGGCGCGTTCGACGACCGCAGCGTCGATCCCGGCAAGCGGGTCGTGAGCCGGTCGGCTGGTGTCGGTCATGGTCACAGCACCCCGCTGCGCAGCAGGTCGTGGATGTTCAGCGCACCGACCGGTTTGCGTGCCGCGTCGACCACCAGCAGGGCGTTGATCTTGTGCGTCTGCATCAGGTGCAGCGCCTCGGCCGCCAGGGTTCCCGGCGCGACCGTCTTGCAGTCGCGGGTCATTGCTTCGACAACCTGGGCTGTATGGACGTCGATGTCGCGATCGAGCCCGCGACGCAGGTCGCCGTCGGTGAAGATCCCGGTCAAGGCGCCCGAGGCATCGACCACCGCGGTCATGCCCAGTCGCTTGGCCGTCATCTCCAGCAGCGCCTCGGCGACCAGTGCCTCCTCGGTAACCACTGGCAGGTCGGAGCCGGTGTGCAGCAGGTCGTCGACCAGCAGCAGCAGGCGCCGGCCCAGGCGTCCGGCCGGGTGGGAGCGGGCAAAGTCATCGGATCCGAAGCCGCGCGCCTCGAGTAGCGCAATCGCCAAGGCATCACCCATGGCCAGCGCCGCGGTGGTGCTGGCGGTCGGGGCCAGGCCGAGCGGACATGCCTCGCGTGCCACGCTGACGTCAAGGCAGACGGTCGCCTGGCGGCCGAGGGTCGAGGCAGGGTTGCCGGTCAGGGCGATCATGGGTACGCCGAGGCGCTTGATGATCGGCAGAATGGTCAGGATTTCGTCAGTCTCCCCCGAGTTGGAGAGGGCGAGGACCACGTCCTGGGGCGTGATCATGCCGAGGTCGCCATGGCTCGCCTCGCCAGGATGGACAAAAAAGGCCGGTGTGCCGGTACTGGCCAGCGTCGCGGCGATTTTTCCGCTGATGTGGCCGGATTTGCCCATGCCGACGACAATGATCCGTCCGCGGCAGCCGAGCATATGTTGGCATGCGGCGACAAACTCATCACCAATCCGTGCGCGCAGTGCCAGCAGGGCCTCGGCCTCGGTCTCGAGAACCGCCAGGCCCAGCGTGCGCAGCTTCTCGGCCTCGACCGTGGGCGGCCTGTCCGGGTCGCCGGAGGGCGGACGGGGCAGGGAGGTGGTGTCGTCGTGCATCGGGTTCAGGTCCGTGAGGTTGGTCAGGCCGAGTGGAAAAGCAGCAGCTGGTAACCGGCGAAGGCCGTCAGCAGGGCGCCACCCTCGTAGCGGTTGATCTGTCCCTCGCCGCGAAAGCCGTAGGCGACAGCGAACAGCCCCAATGTCAGCACGATCATCACCGGGAAGTCGCGCATCAATACCTCTGGCGGGAAGATGTCGGGGTGAATCAGGCCCGGCAGTGCCAGCACGGCCAGGAGATTGTACATATTGGACCCGATGATGTTGCCGATAGCAATGTCGTGCTCATGCCTGAGGGCGCTGATCACCGAGGCCGCCAGTTCCGGCAGGCTGGTGCCGATCGCGACGATGGTGAGCCCGATGATCAGGTCGCTGACCCCCAGGAGCAGGGCGATCTCGATCGCCCCCCAGACCAACAGCCGTGAACCTGCCAGCAGGACGAGCAGGCCGACCAACAGCCAGAACAGGGCGATTTTGGGCGGTATCGCCACGGGAAGCTCGGCCGCGTACTCGGAGCGGATCGGGTCGCTGCGGCGGGCCCGCAGGCCGAGGTTGACCATCCAGTAGAGCATCACCACCAGCCCGGCCAGCAGCAGGACACCGTCGAGGCGGCCGAGGCGGCCATCGCTCGGCAGCACCAGGCTGAAGAACGTGATGGCCATCAGCACCGGGAATTCACGGCGCAGCACGTCGGAGTGGACCCTCAACGGCATGATCACGGCGGTGGCGCCGAGTACCAGGGCGATGTTGGTGATGTTGGAACCGAGCGCGTTGCCGATCGCCAGGCTGGTGTTGCCCTGCCAGGCCGCAGTCGCCGAGACCAGGATCTCCGGGGCCGAGGTGCCGAAACCGACGACGGTCAGACCGATGACCAGCGTCGGCACGCCGAGGTTGCGCGCGGTGGCCGCGGCACCGAGCACAAAGCGGTCGGCACCCCAGGTGAGGGCGGCGAAACCGGCGAGTACGGCGAGGGTTGGCAGCAGCATCGGGTCGGGTACAGGCGGCCAGAGGCCGGATCCGGCCATTATCCCTAGTGTCCCGGTTGTCGACCAGCGGCTCATCGGGAACCTTTGATCAAGCCATGAACTCGTATCTGGCGCCCG
This sequence comes from Gammaproteobacteria bacterium, assembly GCA_003645555.1. Taxonomy (GTDB): domain Bacteria; phylum Pseudomonadota; class Gammaproteobacteria; order QNFN01; family QNFN01; genus QNFN01. Next base: position 3,539 of record QNFN01000144.1, read on the forward strand.
GAATATTCAGATTTTTCGTTGCCAAGCTTCGCTATAGCTCGCTATTACGTGCGCTTTGCGCCGCAAATCCGGATATTCTGAAGTGCAATCTACTTCGTCCAGACTTGATCAGAGGCCCCCTTGACTCACCCCGCCGGCTCCCCGAGACTGTCGTCTCTCGGTCGACCGAACCGAGTTCCCGCCGGTGTCCGCCAGGATATTTTCCATGCCCCAAGACCCAGCTGATGACGCTCTGATCCGTGTCGAGGGGGTCCATTTCGCCCGCGCCGGACGGCCGATTTTCAGCGGCCTGGACCTGACCATCCGCCGCGGCCGAGTGGTCGCCATCATGGGCCCGAGCGGTACCGGAAAGACGACGCTGCTGCGGCTGATCGGCGGCCAGTTGCGCCCCGATGCCGGGCGGATCGTGGTCGACGGCGAGGAGGTTGCTCGTCTCGGTCGCTCCGCGCTGTTCAAGCTCCGGGAGCGGATGGGTGTGCTGTTTCAGAGCGGGGCTTTGCTGACCGATCTCAACGTCTTCGATAACGTCGCCTTCCCGCTGCGCGAACACAGCGCACTGTCGGAGGTGATGATCCGCGATCTGGTACTGATGAAGTTGGAGGCGGTTGGCCTGCGCGGTGCGCGTGGCCTGATGCCGAGTGAACTCTCTGGTGGTATGGCCCGCCGTGTTGCCTTGGCACGGGCGATCGCGCTGGACCCGATGCTGGTGCTCTACGATGAGCCGTTCACCGGCCAGGATCCGATCTCGATGGGGGTCCTGGTACGGTTGATCCGGCGCCTCAACGACGCCATGGGCCTGACCAGTGTCATCGTCTCCCACGACGTCCAGGAGACGGCGGCAATCGCCGACGACATCTACGTCATTGTCGGTGGCCGGGTCATCGAGAGTGGCAGTGCCGCGGCCCTGACCGCCAGTGAATCGCCCTGGGTACGGCAGTTCATGCAGGGCGAACCGGACGGTCCGGTGCCCTTCCACTATCCGGCCCCGGATATCGACGCCGACCTGCTTGGCGAGGGCGAGGCGTGACCCTCTGGTTGGAAGCACTTGGTCGCTGGGGGCTCGGGGTGTTTCAGCGCCTCGGTCGCGGACACCTGTTCCTGTTCCGGATCCTGGCTGGTCTGCCGACCCTGCTGTCCCGGCCGCGGTTGCTGGTCACGCAGTTGCATGCTGTCGGCGTGCTGTCACTGGTGATCATCGTCGTCTCGGGCCTGTTCGTCGGCATGGTGCTCGGCCTGCAGGGCTACAACACCCTGGTCGACTTCGGTGCCGAAGAGTCGCTTGGCGTGGTGGTTGCGCTGTCATTGGTGCGCGAGCTCGGGCCGGTGGTCGCCGCACTGCTGTTCGCCGGTCGTGCCGGTTCGGCACTTACTGCCGAGATTGGCCTGATGAAAGCGACCGAGCAGCTGGCCGGTATGGAGATGATGGCGGTTGATCCACTGCATCGGGTCATCGGGCCACGCTTCCTGGCCGGCTTCATCGCCATGCCGTTACTGGCGGCAATTTTCAGCGCGGTGGGCGTTTTCGGCGGCTACTTCGTCGGCGTGGGTCTGCTGGGGGTCGACGACGGTGCGTTCTGGTCACAGATGCAGGCCAAGGTCGATCTCTACGAGGACGTATACAATGGTGTGATCAAGAGCGTGGTCTTCGGCTTTGTCGCCACCTGGATTGCCGTCTTCGAGGGCTACGATGCCCCGCCGACGGCCGAGGGGGTCAGTCGGGCGACGACCCGCACCGTGGTCCATTCCGCATTGGCGGTACTCGGGCTCGACTTCGTCCTGACGGCACTGATGTTTGGAGAGTGAGCGAACGATGAACACGACACGGGCGATGGAGATTGGTGTGGGCATGTTCGTCGCCGCCGGGCTGGGCGCACTGTTCGTGCTGGCGATGAAGGTCAGCAACCTCAGCGCCTTCAGCCAGTCCGACGGCTACGAGATCGTCGCCCGCTTCGAGAACATCGGTGGGCTCAAGGTGCGCTCACCGGTGACCGCCGGCGGGGTCAAGGTCGGACGGGTGGCGGCTATCGGCTA
>QNFN01000145.1 GCA_003645555.1 Gammaproteobacteria bacterium
TCATATCTAATCCGTAGTAAATTCAGGCTTTTCATCAAAACCTTTAAAAAAGTATGGTATATGAGCGGACTTCCTTCAACACCTGAACCGGACCCACGTTCATACTTGCCTGACGAATTGATATTCAAGCCCCCGCTAGTGGTTGATAGAACTTTCGGCTGGTTGCCGCACGATTTACAAGCCTATGAAATCAGTAGGAATTCGGAGGGAAATAACAATTCGCCATGCATAACGCCATTTCGAAAGGAAATCGACAACCATTTCCTATAATTAGTGTCGGGTGTAACGGCCGAGCACGGAACTGACCGGCGGCAAGGCGCCCCCGGGAGGTTGAGCATGACCATTACCACCGGTATTGACGTCGGCAGTGGCTTCGTCAAGGCGGTACTGTTCGAGGTGGAAGGTGCCGATTCGCGCTGCCTTGCCAAGCGCACCGAACGCATTCGCCAACGCGATTCGCTGCGACTCGCCAGCAAAACCCATGACAGCATGATCGAGTCTGCCGGAGTGGAATCTGATCAGATCGCCTACATTGCAACGACGGGCGATGCCGAGCGGATCACTTTCTCGACCGGGCATTTCTTCTCCATGACCAGCCACGCGCGTGGTGCCATCTACCTGGATCCGGAGGCTCGTGCCGTCCTCGACGTCGGCGCCCTGCAGACCCGGGCCATCCGCATCGATGGTCGCGGCAAGGTGTTGAGCCACCGAATGACCAGCCAGTGCGCATCGGGGTCGGGGCGATTCCTGGAAAACATCTCCCGCTACCTGGGCGTCATCCTGGAAGAGGTGGGCGAGATCTCCCAGCAGTCAACCAAGCCGGAGATGATCAGCACCGTCTGTGCTGTTCTGGGTGAGACCGACGTCATCAACATGGTGTCGCGAAAGATCCCGCTGCCGGACATCCTGAAAGGCATTCATCTGTCGATGGCGGTGCGGCTGATCAAACTGCTGCGCGTCACACAGGTGTGTGAAGGAACGGTTCTTATGACTGGCGGGTTGGCCATGGACACCGGGCTGTTGGCAGCGATGACCGAATCGCTGGCCAAGCAGGAAATGGAATTTCGTGTCCGCAGTCATCCTGATTCGATCTATGCCGGCGCCATCGGTGCGGCGCTGTGGGGCGCCTTCCGACACGCCAAGTTGTTGCGGGAGGGGCGACAGGCCTTGGGTTTGCAACGACCGGCCTCGGTGTTGCCTGAAGGATCGGCAATAAGGGATCACTGATTTTCTGCAGCCCGGCCAGACTACGAAAGCGGATCGGCGGTACTGTCAACTTAACGTAAAAATTCACGCATTCGGCACGATTCAAGCCTGCACTGAGCAAAACAAGTCAATGACTTAAAAGCTCGCAGGGTCCTCCAACACGCTCTTGAATCGACTAAGTTGACAGCACCCTTCATAGGCTTATTCGTCGCTGGGCGGGGCAAGCCTTACGCAAGCGACGATTAGCTTAGACACATAACTGGAGGCGCCACGCGGCTCCAACCTGTCCCCAGCTTTTATAACAGCTGCAATTCTAGCCTGCAGGTTTGCTAGATGGGTTTCTGCAGGATACTTCTGCAAACTGGTCAGCTGCTGAATATCAGGGGATACATTTGGGTCTGGAGAGAACTCCAGCTTACTTTCATCCACCTGCTCCAAGAGCTCGAGAGCTCTCTCTAGATCTGCTAAAAGGCGAGCATTTGACATTTCTTTTCCTTATGAAGTGATGGGAATTTGCTTTCACCGAGCGCCGGAGATGACATCATCAGCAGGCCCAGCAAGCTCGCCATCGAGCGTTTGAGATAACCCCAATTACCTGTATCGGCCATCATCCCACCTGCAGGCGTCCGAGAGAGGGTTATGCAACTACGCCACGTATCACGGAAGTGCGGAGTGATTCCGAAATACGATGCGGTTAACCTTCCATGCACCCTTGAGCGTCTGGATCTTCATCTCGCAACTGATCGATAGTCTCTCGCAGACGCCGCATAAGTTCGCGGTGCGCTATCTTGGACTCATGTTCTGTGGTTGCGGGTTGCACTAATCGAGGGGTAACAGTCGGGACCGCTGGTGTGGTGAGATTATTGGTCGATTCGCCTGAAATCGCGTTCGAGGTTACGACGGCGAGCACTGCCGCGAATACCGGTGCACGATATTTTCGTTGCACCGGTGCGAGGCGGGGCATCACCGAAATAGCGGGCATTGAGTCGACCTTTATCCTCATTTGTCTAGTCTAGTCGTCCGAAGCGTTGTTGTATTACCCGTGTCATCGGAATGCGTCAAAGTCAGGTCAGCGTAAGAGTTGAGTTGCGCGCCAGATCGAGAAACCAGGCCGGGAGTACACCAAGCAGGAGCGTGCCGGCCACGGCGACCGCCAGGGCAATCCGGACCGGTCGCGGTGTGGCGATGGCGAATGACTGTTCCGGATCCTGCATGTAGATCAGCATGACGACACGCAGGTAAAAGTAGGCGGCAACCACGCTCATCAGCACGGCGATGACGGCGAGGGCAACATGGCCGGTATCGATCAGTGCAAAGAAGATGTAGAACTTGGCGAAAAAGCCGGCCGTGGGCGGGATGCCGGCTAGCGAGAACAGGAAGATCAGCATCAGCAGGGCCAGGCCGGGGTGATTCCGGTTCAGGCCTCGGTAGTCGTCGATCGCCTCGCTGCGCATCGCATTGCTGTGCATCAGGATCACAGCGGCAAAGATCCCCAGGTTCATGAAGGCATAGATCAGCAGGTAGAACATCACGCTGGCCATGCCGTCGGCCCCGCCGGCCACGATGCCGAGCAGTGCGTAGCCGGCGTGGGCGATGCTGGAGTAGGCGAGCATGCGCTTGATATTGCTCTGGACCAGGGCAACGAAGGTGCCAATGGCCAGAGTGGCGACGGCGATGACCGTGACCAGCAGCAGCCAGATGTCATTGGTTGCAGGCAGGGCGCCATACAAGACCCGCAGGATCACGGCGAAGGCGGCCGCTTTCGGCGCCACCGACAGGTAGGCGGTAATCGACGTCGGTGCCCCTTCGTAGACGTCTGGGACCCACATGTGGAACGGGACCGCGGCGATCTTGAACACAAAACCGGTCAGCATCAACACCGTGGCCAGCACCAGGAACGGATCGTGTTCACCCGACGCTTCGCCACGCAGGGCCGTAGCGAAGTCCGCCAGCTGTGTGGTGCCGGTCAGGCCGTAACCGAGCGAAACGCCGTAGAGCAGGATGGCGGTGGCCAGTCCCCCGAGAATCAGGTACTTGATGGCGGCTTCGGTGGAGCGCGGATCGCGGTGGCGGAAGCCCACCAGCACGTAGAACGAAAGCGACATCAGCTCCAGGCCGACGTAGATGGTGATCAGGTCGGCGGCCGAAACCATGATCAGCATGCCGGCCAGGGCGTAGAGCAGCAGGGCGTAATACTCTCCGGGCGGGGACCCCTCGATACGCAGGTAGTCGATCGACAGCAGGATCACCAGCCAGGTTGCCAGGTAGAGCACCATCTTGAAGAAAGTCGCAAAGTCGTCGATCACGAAGAGCCCGCTGTAGCCCAGGGCCGTGGTGCCAGCCAGTGTCCAGCTGGTAAAGGCCGCGACCGCGACGATGCCGATGGCCAGACGTGCCAGCACCACGCCGCGTCCCGGTCCGCGCAGGACCAGGTCGAGCAGCAGCAGCCCGGTCGCCGCGGCCAGCACGATGATCTCCGGCAGGCTGATCAGTATCCACGGCAGGACGGTGTCGAGATCCATGTTCATTCCAGTCAATACGGGGGCGCCACGGCCTGTGCCTGCTGTATTCCAGAGAGGGCTGTCTGGTCGAGCAGCCGGGCCACCGACACGTGCATCAGGTCCAGGAATGGCATGGGGTAGAACCCGACCCAGAACACGAACAGGGCCAGGACTGAGGCCGCGGCCAGTTCGCGACCGTTCATGTCGCGCAACCCTTTCAGGCGCTCGTTATCGACCGGGCCCAGGGCGACCTGGCGGAACATCCCCAGCAGGTAGGCGGCACTGAGAAGCGCGCCGATGATCGCCAGTGCGGCAAGAATCTTGTTGGCACCGAACGCCCCGACCAGGATCAGCAACTCGCCGATGAACGAATTTGTGCCCGGCAGGGCCATCGATGACAGGATGAAGATGGCGAAAAAGGTCGAGTAGATCGGGATCAGCTTGACCAGTCCGCCATAGTCGGCGATCCGGCGCGAATGGGCCCGTTCGTAGATCAGCCCGACGAACAGGAACAGGGCGCTGGTGGTGATGCCGTGGTTGAACATCTGCAGGATGCCGCCCTCGATCCCCTGCTGGTTGAACGCGAACAGCCCGAGGGTGACGAAGCCCATGTGGCTGATGCTCGAGTAGGCGACCAGCTTCTTCATGTCATCCTGGGCCAGCGCCAGGTAGCCGCCGTAGATGATGGCGATCACCGACAGCACCATGATCGCGGTGGCGAAGGAGTTGGCGGCGTCGGGCAGCATCGGCAACGAGAAACGCAGGAACCCGTAGGTTCCCATCTTCAGCAGGACTCCGGCCAGGATGATGCTGCCGGCAGTCGGGGCCTGGACGTGGGCATCCGGCAGCCAGGTGTGGAACGGGAACATCGGCACCTTGATCGCGAAGCCGACGAAGAAGGCCAGGAAGACCCAGACCTGGACGGTGAACGAATAGGGCTGCCCGGTCAGGGCCAGGATGTCGAAAGTACGGCCGCCCTCGAAGTAGAGGACGATGATGCCGATCAGGAACAGCACGCTGCCGGCCAGGGTGTAGAGAAAGAACTTGAAGGCCGCATAGACCCGGTTGTCGCCGCCCCAGACTCCGATGATCAGGTACATCGGGATCAGCATCGCCTCCCAGAAGACGAAGAACAGGACGAAGTCCAGGGCGCAGAACACCCCCTGCATCGCACCCTGCATGACCAGCAGGGTGATCATGAACTCCTTGACCTTGAGTTCGATGGCATGCCACGACGCAATGACGCAGATCCATCCGACCAGGCCGGTCAGGAAGACGAACAGGATGCTGATGCCGTCGACCCCCAGCGCGTAGCGGATGCCGAGGGTCGGCACCCAGGGCAGTTCCTCGGCGAACTGCATCGCGGCGGTCGACGGGTCAAAGAGCAGCACCAGCAGCAGCGTCAGCAGGCAGTCCGCAACGAGGATTCCGAGTGCGACCCAGCGCACGGTCGCCAGCTCCCGCAGGAAGGCGATCACCAGGGCTCCGGCCAGCGGCAGGAAGACGATCAGGCTGAGCAGCGGGAAGCCGGTCGTGGCCACGGCAGGGTCACTCATTGGCCCCCTCCCGTGAACATCGAGTAGAGAGCCAGGCTGCCGAGCAGTCCGGCCACCATCGCGGTCGCGTAGTGGCTGGGGACGCCGGTCTGCAGTCGCCGCAGCAGGGCTCCGCCGCGCATCGTCAGGTTGGCGACACCGTTGACCACGGCGTCGACGACCCGCAGGTCGAACCAGAGGCCGGCCCGGGCGCACAGGCGCAGCGAGCGCAGCACCACCGTGTTGGCTAGCTCGCTGACCACGCCCTCGTAGCGGGCGACCGGCCGTTCGGCGAACCAGAGGAAGGCGCGCGCA
>QNFN01000146.1 GCA_003645555.1 Gammaproteobacteria bacterium
CCGCGCCGGCCGTCGCGGGCAACGCACACCACCCGCCGTCAGTGTGACTCGGGGACAGTCGAGATCGACGCCATGAAAGCCCCCGACCCGCTCCAGTTCAAGGGCCTCGGCCGTCAACCGCAAGGTCAGCGAGGCACCCTCGCCCCATCGCCAGTCGAGATCCAGCCCGCGTGCATTCCAACCGACCCCGACAAGCTCCTCGAGTTGCAGCTTCCCACCCGGTGGCTCCGGAGACGAAGCCGTGGCCCCGGCAAGCAGACATGCCAACGGCACCCAGGCGATGCGCGACAGGCGAACGGAGCTTCTGAGTCGCGTTCCAGCCGTGACAGACGACCCACGCAAGGATCAGTCGCCGGGGAAAACCCCGGTCGAGAGGTAGCGGTCGCCGCGATCGCAGATAATAACGACGATCAGCGCCTCGCTGACCTCCTCGGCCAGGCGTCGGGCCGCCGCGATGGCGCCACCTGAGGAGACTCCGGCGAAAATTCCCTCGCTCGCCGCCAACGCACGGGTCGTCTCTTCCGCCTCCTGCTGGGTGACGTCGATGACGCGGTCAACCCGCTCCGGCTCGAAGATCTTCGGCAGGTAGGCCTCGGGCCAGCGGCGAATCCCGGGGATGCTGGCCCCCTCGGCCGGCTGCACGCCGACCACCTGCACCGTCGGATTCTGCTCCTTGAGGTAACGCGACACCCCCATGATGGTCCCGGTGGTGCCCATCGAACTGACGAAGTGGGTCACACGACCGGCCGTCGCCTGCCAGATCTCGGGACCGGTCCCCTCGTAGTGGGCACGCGGATTGTCCGGGTTGGCGAACTGGTCGAGCACCCGGCCACGCCCGTCTCGCTGCATCTCCGTGGCCAGGTCGCGCGCGCCCTCCATACCCTCCTGTTGCGACACCAGGATCAACTCGGCGCCAAAAGCGCGCATGACGGCACGCCGCTCCAGGCTCAGGTGGTCCGGCATGATCAGCTGCATACGGTAGCCACGAATCGCCGCCGCCATGGCCAACGCAATCCCGGTATTGCCGCTGGTCGCCTCGATCAGGGTATCGCCGGGACTGATCTCACCGCGCGCCTCGGCATGACTGATCATGCTCAGTGCCGGACGATCCTTGACCGAGCCGGCCGGATTGTCCCCTTCGAGTTTGGCCAGCAGGGTGTTGTCGTTGGCGACCGGAAGACGTTGCAGCCGCACCAGCGGCGTGTGGCCAATCTGCCGATCCAGGGTCGGGTAGTGCATCAGACACCTTCGGTTGGTTTCGGATCGAAGCATACCCGCAGGCCGGTCGGCACGGCCAGCAACTGCCGGGATGCATTGACCTTTGGGCTCCTGCATAATCGATTGTAGAACTCTAACGACATGACGGGCCGCCAGTTTCCTGGGGAGAAGGAAGGCCAAGCCCGCACGGTGTGCAGGAACGCCCACTTAGCCAGACCATGGAACGATTACGTGTCCCGGGTGGCGGAAGCCACTGGTTGACTCGCTGGACGGCGGTGCCTCGCCTTGCCGCTTGGTTGCTGCCGCTGTTCCTCACGACTCCCGTGACGGCCGATCCTGTAGACGTCATCGTCATTGCCAACGAGAGCGAGATCCACACCCGGATTCTCACCGCCGCCAGTGAAGAACTTACGGCTCTGGGTAGCACCGCCCGTCTGCTGCCGATCCTGGCGGATGAACTCGAGAGCGAACTGGAGAACCGCCGTTCCACCGCTCTGGTCGTGACCCTGGGCAGTCGCGCCGCCCGTGAACTGCACGTCAAGATCCCGGTCCCCATGCTGCACGCGGCCATCCCGGCGGCCCTCTACCCGTCCCTGCAGTCCTCCCCGGAATCTGAACAGCATCCGCAAGGCCATTCGGCACTGTTCCTCGACCAGCCGGCCACACGTCAGATCGATGCAATCCACATCACCCTGCCCCAGCTGCAGCGGCTCGGAGTACTTACCAGTCCAGGGACTGAGGCCATGATCGTGCCGCTTCGGGCCGCCGCTAGCGATGCCGGTATCGAGATGATCGACACGATCGTCCCTGAGCCTGAGCTGTTGATCCCGCGTGTTGAGCAGCTTCTGCGCTACACCGACGCCCTGCTGATCACACCGGATGCAAATCTCTACAATCGATACACCTTGCAGAAAGTCCTGCTCGCCGCCTACCGTCAACGCAAACCGGTGATCGGCCTCTCGGCCGCTTACGTCAAGGCCGGCGCCCTGCTCGCCGTACACGCCGACCCGGAGGCGATCGGGCACGATCTCGGTGAGGCCATCGCCCGATTCATCGAACGCGGACGACTCGATCCACCGAGTCATGTGCAACGCTTTGCCATCGCGGTGAACCACCACGTCGCCCGTTCGCTCGGCCTGAACCTGCCTGCCGACCAGGAACTGCTCAGGTTGCTCCAGCAGAGTGAGTCCCGCCAATGATCGGGCGCTCACAAATCCGCCGCCAGATCTTCACCGTGGCCCTGGTCCCGGCCCTGCTGATCGCCCTGGTGCTGATGCTGTTCTATCTTCAGACCCGGCTCGAGGTACTGGAAGAGAATACGCGGCAACGCATCCAGGCGACTGCCGAGAGCCTTGCATCGACCAGTGAATTTGCCCTTTTTTCGGGTAATGTCGACCACCTGCGCAGCCTCGGAGTCACGGCGACACTGCGTTCTAGCAACGATTTTGAAGTTGGCATGTTGCGCGACGCGGACGGTCTTCTGCTCATCGAATGGGGTGCGTCGGAGGCATGGCGGATCCCGTTCGAACGCCTTCCGTCCGCGCCTGGCACCGAGCTGACCGATGATGGACAACGCCTGGTCTATCACCACCCGGTGACGCTCTCTCCGAGTTCTGCCGACACGCCGCTGGAGATCGGAGGCGAAACAGATGATGCCTCCACGGAAACGGATGTGCTGGGCTGGATTTCGCTGCAGTACTCGCGTGCAGAGCTGGACCGACAGCGCGACACCATCATCCGTAACAGTGTGCTCATAACTCTCGGCGGCTTGCTCCTGGGGGGACTCCTCGCTTTCCGCATGAGCGCCCATCTCGGGGAACGCATCCAGCACCTTGCCGAGACCGTGCGCCGCATCGGCCGTGGTGAGTTCGAGGCCCGGGCCCAGGTAGACAGCCAGGGTGAACTCGGCGTGCTGGAGCAGGGCATCAACCACATGGCCGCGGCGCTGGCCCAGTCTCGACAGCGCATGCAGCAGGAGATCGACGCGGCGACGGTGCAGTTGCGAGAGACTCTCCAGACTGTGGCGGCGCAGGAAACGCGCTACCGGGAGCTGGTGCAGAACGCCAGCAGCATCGTGCTCAAAACCGACCTCGAAGGTCGCATCACCTTCTTCAACGAATTTGCCGAGAGTTTCTTCGGCTACAGTGAAGATGAGATCGTCGGCCAGTCAATCGTCGGCACCCTGCTCGAACCGCGTTTCAGCGAATTCCTGACAGCCCTGCTCAATAATCCAGAAACCATCATGCAGGAGCCCACACGGCACGTCACACGTGACGGTCAAGTGGTCTACGTCAACTGGTCGGTTCGCGTGTTGCAGGATGTCACGGGAGCACGCGCGGGCCTGATCGGCATCGGCATCGACATCACCGATACACACCGTATTTCCCGTGCCATCGGCAAACTTTCGCAGGCGGGCACCCGCGACAGCCACCTGTTCCAGGACATTGCGCATGCACTCCAGATCGGGCTCGACAGCACCTGGTCCGGCATTATCGAAACGGGGAACGAAGGTGCCACGACAACGCGCCTGTTGGCGCTGGTCGACGGCAACGGCACGCCGGTTGACGGTAACGCCACCTTTGCCGAGGCCTTGGCCGCCGAGACCGCCGAGGGTAATTCGCTGGCTGTCCCGCATGACCTGGCCCGACACCATCCGGCACTCACACGCTTGCCCGGCGGCCAGGCCGATAGCCTCCATGCGGAACCGATTATCGACCGCAACGGCGCCGTCATCGGCTGTGTCTTCGCCGCCCACGAACAGGCACTGCATCCCACCGCCGCCGGGGCCAACCTGCTGCGACTGATGGCACGCCGACTGGCCCTGGAACTGCAGCGCCTCAATGACGAACAGGAACTGACCCGAGCGCGTGACGAGGCCCTGGAGGCGACCGAGGCCAAATCGCGCTTCCTGGCCAACGTCAGTCACGAGATTCGCACCCCGATGAACGGCATCATCGGCTTCAGCAAGCTGCTTGCACGCGAGAACCTGCCCAGCCGGCAGCACAGCCAGGTCGAAATGATCCAGCAATCGGCGCAGTCGCTCCTCACCATCATCAACGACATCCTCGACCTGTCGAAAATCGAGGCCGGTAAACTGACCGTCGAACCCGCGAGTTTTAACCTGGTCGAGACCTTCGAGGAACTGATCACCGTGTTCGCGGTGCAAGCCCACCAGAAAGGACTGGAGCTGTGCCATCGACTCGACGCCAGGCTGCCGCTGACCATCGTCAGTGATCGCCAGCGCCTGGTGCAGATCCTGATCAACCTCCTCGGCAATGCCGTGAAGTTCACCGACCAGGGGGTGATCTCGCTGGAGGCGCGGGTCATCGGGCAAGAAGAGAATGAGCGGCTGAGCATCGACGTCATCGACACCGGCATCGGCATTGCCGAAGAAGAGCTCGACCACCTGTTCTCCGCCTTCAGCCAGGTCGATTCTTCGGCCGCCCGCCACCATTCTGGAACCGGTCTCGGGCTAACGATTTCCCGGCAGTTGACCGAACTTCTCAACGGCCGCATCGGGGTCGCGAGCGTGCCCGGACAAGGCTCGCGCTTCTGGATCGAGCTGCCTCTCGAGGGGGCCGGATCGAGTCGCCTGGCCGACCGTGCACGGCGGCTTCTCGATGGCAAGCGGATCGTGCTGTTCGAGCATGAGCCGACCACTCGCACCGCCAGTGCCGAGATGTTGCGGCTGGCCGGCGCACAGGTCACGGCAACCGGAGACGAGGCCCGCCTCGTCGAGTTGCTGGATACCCCGGCCGACCTGGTGGTCGTTGCCCAGGCGGTCAGGGAGCAGGCTTCCCTGCTGTGCGAACAGCGCTTGCCGGCGGTGCGCGCCAGGTTCAGCGGCCCAGTCCTGATCCTGACCTGCGACAGCATCAACCCGGTCGAGCCGGACCGCTGCAACGGTTGTATCGAGTGGTGCAAGCCGAAACCCCTGCTGCTCAAAACCCTGGAACAGGGGCCGTCACGTCGCGTCAGCCATCCCCGGGGTGGCCCCGTGAACGACCGCTGGCTGTCTGGTCGAAATCTGGTCGTCGCCGACGACAATGCGGTCAACCGCGCGTTGATCGTCACCCTGCTCAAGCAGTACGGCGCCACCGTAATCGAGGCGCGTGACGGCCTCGAGGCGGTAGCCGCTGTCAGCGACGACTGCCACCTGGTCTTCATGGACCTGCAGATGCCGGGCATGAGTGGCATTGAGGCCACCCGACACCTGCGCGACCGGCTCGGGCCGGCCTGCCCGCCGGTCATCGCCCTGACCGCCAGTGCCATGAATGGGGAACGCGAGCGCTCACTGACCGCCGGCCTGGACGACCACCTGACCAAGCC
>QNFN01000147.1 GCA_003645555.1 Gammaproteobacteria bacterium
GAAGAAGCCGCCGGCGTAGCTCCCCTTGGTCAGTTTCTTCGGCACCTGGATCTTGCCCGAGTGCGATTTGTTCTTGCCGAAGTAGTGCTCGACCATGGTCAGGAATTCGGCCATGGTCTGCAGGCTGGTGACCCAGCTGTTGACACGCTTCTGCAACAGGAACGGCGACGCCTCGGGAAAACCGTCGTGGGCGATAACGTTCGGCACCTTGTCCGGCTCGAAGCCGAGGGCGCGGTAGAGTTCCTTGGTCAGGTAGGAGCCGCCGTTGCGCGGCACGCCGATGATGTTGATGAAGTGAAAGCGGAACTGGATGTCGCGGATCTTGTCGACGTCGCCCGACAACAACGCCAGGAACAGCTCGTAGGCGCGGCCTACGAAGCGCTTGCCGACATCGGACTCCATCACCTTGGCGGCATTCTCCTTGGCCTTCTTCAGCACCTCGGCCTGCTGGTTGCTGAGGTTTTCACTGAGTTGGTCGTGCCACTCCGAGGTGGCGAACTCGCCACCGCTGATAACGGTCGCAACGTAATCGACGAATACCGGTGAGATCGGGAATTCGTTATCGGTGATGGTGATCGAAACACCCATGCGGTGCGGCCTCCTGGTTCGGCATGTGATGGCGGGATGACCGCCCGGTTCGGATTGATTATACGCAGCGCTCGGTGAAGCGCGGGAAGTGGTTCAGCGAGATCAGGTGGGCGTGGATGCGGGCCAGCGTGCCATCGACTAGCCAGGCGCCCGCGGTCTCGGCATCGAGTGTCTTGAGCTTCTCCTCGGAAACGCGCTGCAGGCCGGTCAGGGTGAACTTGCGACCGTCATTGAGACGGATGTGGGCATCGAACGGTTCGAGCAGATCGTGATCCACGAGGCGAGCGCAGAAGCGTTCCGAAATCTCCAGCGCACCCTCGAACTGGTCGATCAGCGTCTTCTGCTGCTCCCAGGCCGAAGTTGGCTCACCCGACTCGTCGAACAGCGGCGTATCGGATGCGGTCAACCCGGCCCGGTCGACACCGATCAGGCGCTGCCCGGACACCGCGCCGCCGGAGACCCGCACCACGCAGAAAGGATAGCGACGCGCCACGGCCGGAACGTAGGCGCCTGACTCCCAGAGACCGTCCTTGCCGACAAAGAGATTCTCTCCTTCGTTGAGACCGAGGACCGCGACTGGCACCAGTTGCTCCTGTCCTGCCGGTTGCAGCAGGCCGATCGGGTAGCAGATCGCGGCACGAAAGAACTCGCTGTCGGTCAGCATCAGCAGATGCTTGTCACGCCCGAAACCCTGGCGCCGCTCCGGATCGACACCGAGTCCCGCATGGTGCTGGGGACTCAGCGCGACAACTTTCCCATAGCCTGGCGGGGCCGGGAGTTCGACTTCCTGGTCGCTCAACGGCACCTCAGATCGGGCACTCTAGGATCACCACCTGCTGTGCACGCAGTGGGATGTTGAAGAAACCGGTTTCCGGGTTGCTCGCCAATTGTTCGCCCTGGCCCTCGGTGCCGTCGGTGACGGTGGTGCCATCACCAGTGGTCCCGCCACTGCCTGGGGTGCCACCGCCTGGGGTGCCACCGTCACCGCCCGTTCCTGCTGCCGCGGCGGCCGCGGCGCCCTTTTCGGCCGTGCCACCCTCTTCGGCTGTCTGCTCACCTTCTTCTGTGGGCGTACCACCCTGGTCGGTGCCGAGTCCCTCGTATTCGGCATCGTCAGACGGGTCCGGCATCGGATCGCCGGTCAGGATCGTCGGTGGTTTGGGTAGACGGATGGTGATGCCAGCAGGGTTGGTGAACCCGTACTGGCCCGGTTTGAATCCCTCACCATTAATCACGGTCTCGCCCTCGAAAGTGCCGTTATAGAGGCCGTTTTTCGGAGGCGTGATGCCCTGCTTGGCCAGGTCACCGCAATCGCCCTTGCAATAACGTGCCTCGTGGTCGGTGCCGCGTATACCGATGGTCGTGACCGGAGTCTTGACCGAATAAGCCGCCTTGTTGTCACGACCTATGGCGCCGGTCACGGCGCGGAAACCGCCAGCGACGAGGTTGAATCGACTGGTGTCCTTCTTGCCGTCCTCCTTGAATACGTACTCGGAGATCGCGAACCGGGTCGTGGCTCGCAGGTGGAGCGACCCGCCGTCGCTGAAACGGATGCGGACGAAGCTGTCGGCTCCGGTGATGACGGTGTCACCTTGGAACAGGACCCCGCCACGCTTCAGCGCCCGAGTCTGGCCATCTGCCGCCGCGCCCGACACTTCACCTCGGGTTGAGAGCACCTTGCCCGCTTCTGTTGCTGCGAGTGCCAGCACCGGAAGCCACAACAGGATCAGCAGCAGGAATGCTGCCCAGTTTTTCCATTGTGTCTGTCGGATCATCTGTTCTCTCCCGTTACTGGCAGGTTAGCACTGCGCCATTGACTTCGACCTGGCCGTCAACCAGCGGTTGGCTCTCAAGTGCCGCGATCATGTCGACCGGTACATCGGGTATCGGCTCGACCTCGGAATCTTCTTCGGATGACGTGCTGGCCTCGACTTGTTCCTCGGGCGGGACGTTCGCTTCCACGGTCTCCTGCGGGACCGATGTAGCTGAAGTCTCGGTTGGTGTCGTCGAGGTCGTCTGTTGCACGAAAGTATTGACTACACCGGTGTTGACCGGGGGTAGAGGCTCAGTCGTAGGTGTAGGTGCGGGTGGTGGTGGTGGTGGTGGTGGTGGTGCAAGCGAGCCGGCCACGTTGCTCAGCCCAGTGGTCAAGATGTTACCGGCCCCCGTAATCGGCGCGGTGCTGGCGACCAGGAAGTTCTGACCACCAATATCGATCATGCCATCCTGGCCGATGGCGACCGCACCATCGTAGCCCGCTCCACCGATAAAGAGTGACGTTCCCGGGAATCTGGAGAAATGATCTGCGTTTGTGTAGTAAGTCGTCCCTGGCATGAGTGACGTTGGAATCTGGTCTTCCACGCCAACAGCAAGACTCGATGAGTAGGGCTGCATCTGGATGATGACATCTGGATTGACTATCGGGGATCCCTCGCTGCCCGGCAACCAGGTATCGATGGTGTTGTTGAGCGTCACCAGGTCCGATTTGAGGTAGAGATAGTCACCATAGAAATCGTAGTTGCCAAGACGAACCTCGTTCGGCGCAATAAATACCGCATTGGCATAACCCGACCCCGGTACATCGCCGCCATAGGCCGCGTAGGCATCCAGCATGGCACTGTCACCGGCGAGAGTAGCGACGTCATAGCCGTTGTGCGTGACCAGAGTCACGTTAGCCAGATCGATACGGTCACCCGCGAGCACCGTCAATGCATCAGCGTCGATCGTGACAAAGCTCGGTGCAAGCACGCTCCCACCGGCACTCAGCTTGGCGGCGCCATTGAGCGTTGTTACCTGGCCGAGAAGATTGAGATCTCCTCCGGTGGCAAGAGTAATGTCACCGGAGTCGGCGATTGCATAGCCAACATCCAGGGATTCGCCGTTATTGAGGTAGATGTCGCCGCTGCCATAGGTTCTGAGCGTTGCGTAGCTGGTCAAGGCATTGGACAGATATATGTCACCGTCAGAGTTTTGAACATGCAGGTGATTCGTGGTGATCAGACCGTTGACGTTAATGTCACCTGCGCGCGTACCGTAGATGCTCAGGTAGTTGCTGCCTGCGTACGATGGATTGGTTGCCGTAGAGATCAAATCACCATTGACCTGCAGTGAGCCGTCAATTTGCAGGTAGATGTTGGCGTAGGTGTTCCCGATGGCTGCGAGCGTCCCGTCGATTGTCAGTGAATCTGGTGCGGCTGAGCTCGAGGCATAGTCGTAGTAATTGATGTAAGCGCCGCCGAATTCACTCCTGGCCTGAACACTTGCCGAACTGTCGATGACGATATTGTTCGCGCCTGAATAGTAATCGTAGAAGTAGACCTGTGCGTAATTGCTTCCATCGGCCAGCAGGTTGCCGGTGATGTTGAGTGTCGCGTCGCCTGTGCCGTGGTAGGAGTAGACCTGTGCATATCCGCCGCGTGCCGTGAGATTGCCCGCGATATTCTGTGTGCCACCGTAATTGTAGAGGTAGATGTAGGCGTTTCCGCTACTTGTCGAGTTCCCCAGGGCCTCCGAAAGCATGTCAGTTCGCACGTTGAGTGTGCCGTAGTTCTGCAGAGTGATTCTGGATTGCGTCGCCCCGATGGCCTCGACTGTCCCGTCGATAGTCATTGTTCCCGGCGTAGATTCGCTCGAGGTGTACTCGTAGAAATTGACGTGGGCACTCCCGAAGTCGCTCCTCGCCCTGAGTGTGGCTGTGCCCGCGATGTTGGTGGAGTTGCCATCGCCGTAGTAATCGTAGATGGTTACATTCGCATATTGCCCACCCTCGGCGATCAGGTTTCCAGTTATGTTCATCGTCCCGGCACCGGAACCGTGGTAGGCCTGGACCTGCCCACGGTAGCCGCCACGTGCGAGGACATTGCCTGAAATGTTGGTTGTTCCGTTGTAACCGGTGATGTTGACGTAAGCACTGCCTGCGAAGGATGGGGTACCAAGCGCCTCGGCCACGAGATCCGTGCGTATCTCGAGTAGACCGTCATGCTGGATATTGATATTGGCATATGTAGCGCCGGTAGCTTCGATAAGACCATCGAGCGTCAGGCTTCCAGGTAAATCCGCGGTGGAGCTGTAATCATAGAAACTGATATAGGCATTCCCGAGTGAACTCACGGCCTGGACGGTGGCCGTGCTGCCGATCGTGATGTCGTCGGCACCACCGTAATAGTCATAGAAATACAGCTGGGCGTAATTCGCTCCCTCGGCACGCATGCTGCCGGTGACGTTGATCGCATTCGAGCCCGTGCCATTCCAGGTTTGGATGTTGGCGCTCCCCCCCTCGGCAAGCACATTGCCAGAGATGTTCAGCGTGCCTCCGTATCCGTACATGTAAATCTGGGCATACCCGGCAGAGGAAGGCGTTCCCAGGGCCTGGGCATGGACATCACCACGAACGTTGAGTAATCCGTCATTTTGGAACTGGATGTAACTGTAGGTTCCACCTCCAGCTTCGAGCGTGCCGTCGATCGTCATGGTGCCCGGCAGAGCCTGGCTCGATGTGTAGCTTTGAATGTGGATTCTCGACTGGCCGAATTCGCTCCAGGTGGAAAGCCGCGCCGTGCTCCCGATCAAGGTATTGTTGGCAGCTCCGTAGTTGTAATCGTAGAAATTGATAGTCGCGTAGTTGTCTCCCGAGGCCGTGAGATTGCCAGCGACATTGAATGAATTACCGTAGAGGTTGACCTGGCCTTGGCCCTCATAACCGTTTGCCGTCAGCGACACGCCGTTGGCGACGGTGATCTTGGTAGAAGCGCCCGAAGTGCCAAAAGATCCCGTGTAGTCGTAGAGCGAGACGACGGCATAGCCACTCGTCGTCCCGCGCGCCTCCGAAAGAAGGTCACCGTTGACATTGATCGAACCGGAGCTGGCCTGGAACTGCACGTACGCGGAAGCGTAAGGGTTGGTGGCTACCGAATTCGTGAAATCGCCAGCTCGTGCGGTAATCCCGGCGCCCGTA
>QNFN01000148.1 GCA_003645555.1 Gammaproteobacteria bacterium
ATCTTCATGGCGGCGGCGCGGTTCGTGTGTTGGGAGCGCTCGGCCTGGCACTGAACGACGATGCCGGTCGGCTCGTGGGTGATACGCACGGCGCTGTCGGTGCGGTTGACGTGCTGGCCGCCGGCGCCCGAGGCACGGTAGGTGTCAATGCGCAATTCGGCCGGGTTGACCTCGATGGCATCGACCTCTTCAGCCTCCGGGAGTACCGCCACGGTGCAGGCCGAGGTGTGGATGCGTCCCTGCGATTCGGTCTCGGGCACCCGTTGCACGCGATGGGCGCCCGATTCGAACTTGAGCCGAGCGTAGGCGCCGTTGCCGATCACGCGCAGGATCAGCTCCTTGTAACCACCCTGTTCGCCTTCGCTGGCACTGATTTCTTCGACCCGCCAGCCGCGCTGTTCCGCATAGCGCAAGTACATGCGCTGCAGGTTGGCGGCGAACAGCGCGGCCTCCGCGCCCCCGGTGCCGGCGCGAATTTCGAGGAAGACGTTGCGCGTGTCGTCCGGATCACGCGGCAGCAGCAGCATCTGCAGTTCCGCTTCGAGCTCGGCGTGACGCGCCTGCACCTGGGCCAGTTCCTCTGCGGCGAGTTCGCGCAGTTCCGGATCGTCGTCCTGCAGCATCACTTCGGCCCCGGCGGCGGTCGCTTCGCTGGCGGTGTACTCACTGAAACAGCTGACCAGCGGTTCGAGCTGGGCGTACTCACGCGACAGTTCGCGGAAACGGTCAGTTTGGCCGATCACTTCCGGGTCGGCCAGCAGCGCCGTCACCTCGCGGTGGCGGTCGGCGAGCGCGTCGAGCTTGGAGCGGATGGAGGCCTTCACGGGGGGGTGGTGGGGCCGTCTCAGGAGTGCTTGATGCCGAACAACTCACGCGCGGCCTCGAGCAGGTCGCTACGGTCATCGAAGCCGGCCTGGCGCAGCTGCACGGTCGGGGCGTGGGTCAGCTTGCTGGTCAGGTTGCGCGCCAGCCAAGCCAGTGTCTCTTCGGGCGTGTCGCCGTTGTCGAGCCGCCGCTGGGCGCGTTCGAGCAAGTCGTTGCTGACGCTTTCGGCCCCCTCGCGGTAATGACGGATGGTCTCGACGGCATCGAGTGAGCGCAGCCAGCCCATGAACTGGGAAACCTGGTTCTCGATGATCTCCTCGGCCTGTTCTGCCGCATCACGGCGTGAGGCGATGTTCTCCTCGATGATGTCGCGCAGGTCGTCGACCAGGTACAGGTAGACGTCATCGAGGTCACCGACCTCCGGCTCGATATCGCGTGGCACGGCGATGTCGACCATGAACATCGGCTGGTGGCGGCGTGCCTTGAGGGCCCGTTCAACCGCCCCCTTGCCCAGGATCGGTAGTGGGCTGGCGGTTGAGGAGATGATGATATCGGCCTCCGGCAAGTGGGCCGGGATCTCCTCGAGGGCAATCGAGTAGCCACCGAACTCGCAGGCCAGCAGGTGGGCACGCTCCGCGGTGCGGTTGGCGACTATCATGCGACCGACGCCGTTCTGGTGCAGGTGGCGCGCGACCAGTTCGATGGTTTCGCCGGCCCCGATCAACAGGGCGGTCTTTTCACCGAGCTCGCTGAAGATCTGCCGCGCGAGGCTGACCGCGGCGAACGCGACGGAAACCGGGCTGGAGCCGATTTCGGTGTCGGTGCGGACCTGTTTAGCGACCGAAAAGGTGTGTTGGAACAGTCGGCTTAGTTGCCCGCCAAGGGTGCCGGCGGAGCTGGCCGCCTGGTAGGCGTCCTTCATCTGGCCGAGTATCTGTGGCTCGCCGAGGATCAGAGAATCGAGTCCGCTGGCGACGCGCAGCATGTGGCGCACCGCGTCGTGGTCGGGGTGGGTGTAGATGTAAGGCGCGAGATCAGTCTGCGGCAGCTGGTGGAAGCGGCTCAACCACTCGACCACGGCGGTTGGATCGGCATTGGTTAGGCCGCAGTAGAGCTCGGTCCGGTTGCAGGTGGAGAGGATTGCGGCCTCGGTCACCGGGGCCTGGGCGCTGAGTTCGTGCAACGCCTCGACCATCCGCTCGGGGGCGAAAGCCACCCGTTCGCGGACGTCGACCGGCGCCGTCTTATGATTGATTCCCAGTGCCAGCAATGACATCGTGATCGTAAACCGCTAAAAAATCCTGCAAATTTTGCGCGATGCTCACGGTGAGTACAAGACGTACGCATTTCACGCGGGTTTCAATCACGGTCAGGTGCCGGTGGCCCAGGAACAGTTGGTGTGTGGTGCGGTGACAGATATTGATGCGCTACGGCACCTCGTCACTGCGGTGACGAGGTGCAGTAGAATGGCCGTGTGTCCGAGGCTTTCCCCATGATCCGATTCCTTGTGCCGGTGCTGCTCAGCCTGCTGTTCGCCGGCTGTGCGCAGCAGCCGGCCCACGATCGGGCAGCAGAATCACGGTTGCAGATCGTGGCTCGGCCGTCGCCGCCGGAGTCTCCGCTTTACGGTCTGATGGTTGGTGAGATTGCGGCCCAGCGCGGCGATTACCAGACCGGACTCGAGTATTACTACGCCGCGGCACAAGCTGAGCGCAATCAGCGGTTGGCCGAGCGGGCCACCCACTTCGGTCTCTATACCGACGATTATGCCTTGGCACTCGAGGCGGCGCGGCTCTGGCGTGAACTGGCGCCGGACAATCGTCTTGTCGTGCGCATTATCGCCAACCTCGAACTGCGACTCGGTCATGTCGATGCCGGGGTCGAGGAACTGCAGGGTTTTCTTGCCAGCGAGCCGGATCTTGGCGAGGCGTTTGCCCAGTTGACGGCGTTGCTGGTGCGGTTACCGGACAAGGCCGTGGCGCGGGAGGTGGCCGGGCGCGTCGCCGCTGACCACCCGGCACAGGCTGAAGCGCACTTTGCGTACGGCGCGGTGGCCCGCCACGCGGCTCGCCTCAGCCTGGCCGAGAGCGAGATGGCCGATGCCGTCCGGCTGCGACCCCACTGGATTCAGGCGCGCATCAACCTGGCCCAGGTCCAGGTGGCCCTGGGGCACCATGATGCCGCACTGGAAACGTTGGCCACCGGGGTTGAGGTGGTGCCGGAGAGTCGAGACCTGAAGCTCGCTTACGCTCGATTGCTGATGAACCGTGATCGCGTGCACGAGGCGCGCACCCAGTTCGAGGCTGTAGCCGCCGCCAATCCAGGCGACCCCGACATCCTCTACGCTCTGGCGTTGCTGTCACTGGAGACCCGTCAGCTTGAGGAGGCCGAGCATTACTTTCTCGAACTCGAGCAGACTGAAGGACGTGCCGACGACGCCCGCTTTTTCCTCGGCCGTCTCGAGGCCCAGCGCGAGAATTTCTCTGCCGCTCTCGACTGGTATGGGCGAGTGGCAGGCGGTGAATATCTGGACGAGGCGCGGATCCAGACCGCCGCCGTGCTGGCCAGCCAAGGCCAGCTTGATGAGGCGCTTGGTCATGTGCGCAGCCTGCGCGATGCCCGGCCCGAGTTGCGCACGCGCCTGCTATTGGTCGAAGGTGAATTGCTGGCCGATGCCGATCGTGCACCTGAGGCCATGATTCTCTACGACGCGGCCTTGGCCGAGACCCCGGACGTCGATGACCTGCTCTACGCCCGGGCGATGTTGGCCGAGCGTGTTGGCCGACTCGATCTGCTCGAACAGGACCTGCGTACCCTGATCCAGCGCGATCCGAACAACGCCAGTGCGCTCAATGCCCTTGGTTATACCCTGGCGGACCGGACGACCCGCTATGACGAGGCGCTGGAGTTGATCCGCCGGGCGTTCGAGATCCGTCCTGAGGATGCGGCGATTATCGACTCGATGGGCTGGGTCCATTACCGGATCGGTGACAGTCGGGCCGCCCTCAACTACCTTCGTGATGCCTATGCGCGCAGCCAGGACCCCGAGATCGCCGCCCACCTTGGTGAGGTCCTGTGGACCAGTGGCGAGGTGCAGCAGGCACGCGAGTTATTCGAACAGGCGCTGCGCGCGTACCCGGACAATGAGGTTCTCAAGCGCGCGGTCGACCGCTTCCAGCCGTGATTCTGGCCCTCCGGGTCGTCGTGTTGGCGTGGCTGGTGGCGGCCTGCGCTACACCGCCAACGCATCCAGTGCAGCCACCCGCCGAACTGCCTGGAACCTGGCTGGCACAGGGCCGGCTGGCCGTCACGGCCGACGAAGAGGCTTGGCACGGTACCTTTGCCTGGCACCAGGCACCCGCACAGGTGCTGATTGAAATGGCTGGGCCGCTCGGGCAGGGCAGCGTCCGGTTGCGTGAAGACCATACCGGCGCCTTGCTTGAGGTGGGTGCCGACCAGGTGTTCCATGGGCGCGACACCGAGGCGCTACTGCGAGAGCAGCTTGGCTGGAGTCTGCCGGTGCGCGGATTGCGCTACTGGATCACCGGACGTCCGGACCCGGATCGTCCGGCGATCGTGCGTCGCGATGAAGCCGGCCGGGTGATCAGCCTGGAACAGGACGGTTGGGACGTCGCCTGCACGCGCTATCTCGATGTGGGCGCTGGCGTGTTGCCGCATCGTCTCGTGCTCGAACGCGAAGCGCTGCGCATCCGCCTGGTGATCGACCGTTGGCAGCCCGGGCCGCTGGCAAGAGAGGGCAGTTGATGGTCAGCGACAGGAGCCCCGATCTACCCTGGCCGGCGCCAGCCAAGCTCAATCTTTTCCTGCATATCACGGGCCGGCGGGCTGACGGCTACCATGACCTGCAGACGGTCTTTCAGCTGCTCGATGTTGGCGATGACCTCCATTTCAGCGTGCGAGACGACGGTCGGATCGTCCGCTTGCGCCCGTTAGACGGGATTGCTGACGAGAGTGATCTGACCCTTCGTGCCGCGCGCTTGCTGCAGGTCGAAACGGGCACCCGCTTTGGTGCCGGGATCGAACTGGTCAAGCGCCTGCCACTCGGTGGTGGTCTTGGTGGCGGCAGCTCCGATGCCGCCACGACGCTGGTGGCGTTGAATGCCCTCTGGGATACCGGGCTGACTCTGGAAGAGCTGGCCGTGTTGGGCCAGCGCCTCGGGGCCGACGTGCCGGTGTTCGTCCACGGCCAGAGCGCCTGGGCCGAGGGCGTTGGCGAGCGTCTGACGCCGTTGGCACTTACGCCGCGCTGGTACCTTGTGCTGGTCCCGGATTGTCATGTCGCTACCCCGGAGATCTTCAACGCCCCTGAATTGACACGGGATTCCAAGCCGATCACAATTCCGGACTTTCTGGCCGGACGGGGCCGGAACGACTGCGAGCCGATTGTGGCGAAACGTTACCCGGAGGTGGCCGAGGCCCTACGTCGGTTGGACGGTGCAGGACGCATGAGCGGCACCGGTGCGTGCGTGTTCGCCGCCTTTGATGATGCGGCTGCGGCACAACGGGCGTTGCCCACCGGTTGGCGTGGTTTTGTCGCCCGGGGCGTCGATCGTTCACCACTGCTTGACCGGCTGGATGCCGCAGGTGGCGGCAACGGAATTACTGGGGCGTAGCCAAGCGGTAAGGCACTGGTTTTTGGTACCAGCAATCCCAGGTTCGACAGCCCCGCGTAGCGGGGATGAACGTC
>QNFN01000149.1 GCA_003645555.1 Gammaproteobacteria bacterium
ACCCGGCCCAAACCCTGGTGGAAGAGGTGATGACACCGGCCCCCATCACCATCGACAGCCATGCCACGCTGTTTGATGCGATGACAGTCATGCGCCAGCATCGCTGCCGTCACCTGCCCGTGATCTGCGAAGAGGAAGACCGGCTTTGCGGCCTGCTGTCGATCGGCGATCTTACCGCCTGGCTGATTCAGGACCAGGAGCACGAAATCGCGCATCTCGTCAACTACATCGCCGGAAGCTACTGACTACGCAGTGCGAAGAAAAAAACAACGCGGCGTTTTAAGTAATTTCATCATGATATAGATCGGTGCCGTCTGCCGGTTGATCAATTCGACAGAAGTACAACTCGAGACCGATCGATTGACTTGAGCGAGGCCTTAAGGAACCTCTGATCAAGTCATGAACTCGTAATCTTGCGCCCAGAATGCCCAGCTTTATCGTTGCAAATCTTCGCAATAGCTAACTATTACGTGCACTTTACGCCTCAAATCTGAACATTCTGAAGCACAATCTACTTCGTCCAGACTTAATCAGAGGTTCCTTAAGTGGTCTCTGGCCCAACCGTGCCGCCCATTACCGGCGTGAGGGGCCAACCGGATGACCGTCGAATCCCTGTATTTCCTGGACCCAACTGCATTGATCGGGCGCATTTGCCTGACCGATTTCCGATCGCCCGTGCCGCTCCTGCTTGACATGTCAGGGGTCACTTAATGGTAACGTGCCAACGACAACCGGCTTTTTCATTTGTTACCTCCAGGTAACATCGGTTGTGGATTCTCTCTTTGTAGAATCGTAACTAGTTGAATCGAAGAACCTAGTCCTGTTGGCGCGATTCCTGCTGTCCCTTCTGTTGCGACCATCGTGTTGACCGATGTGATTACGGATACGCGTCACACATTTGAGCAAAGGATTGGGAAAGGTCGTGACCCAACCGTTGCCAAGCCAGTGAATCGATCCGTTCGACATCTTCCTGCTGGAACCTCGGTTACGGCCCAAACGCCACCGAGCGGACAAAATCTCCTGCGTTCGGCGACGTCCCGCAAACGCCGTGGCTAGGCACAGGACGAATCGACCGCGGAACGACACTGCCGGAATGTAGGCCGCTGTACGCAACCCGACCTGGGGAAGGGGTACGCAAATGCTGCTGGAATACCTGCCGGTGCTGTTGATGACAGGTCTGACCGTATTCCTGGCCGTATTCATCCTGTTCGTCTCGTCACTGGTTCGACCTGACAACCCCAGTCCGACGAAAAACCAGCCCTATGAATGCGGCGTCGACCCGCTCAGCGAGGCTTCGACAGGCCGCTTCAAAGTTCAATATTTCATCGTCGCCATCCTGTTCATCGTGTTCGACGTTGAGGCGCTCTATCTCTTTCCCTGGGCCGTGGTGCTGCAGGATATCGGTCTGTTCGCCTATATCGAGATGTTCATTTTCCTGGCGCTGATCATCGCCGGTTTTGTCTACGCCTGGGCCAAGGGAGCATTGGAATGGGAATCCTAGAGCAGCGCATGCCTAACAACCTCCTGTTCACCACGGCCGACGAACTGATCAACTGGGGCCGCAAGTCGGCGCTGTGGCCCAAGACCTTCGGCATCGCCTGCTGCGCCATCGAAATGATTTCCGCCGGGTGCTCGCGTTACGACCTCGACCGTTTCGGCATCATCTTTCGGCCATCGCCGCGCCAGGCCGACGTCATGGTCATCGCCGGGACGCTAACCAAGAAATTCGCACCGGTGGTACGACTCCTCTACGAGCAGATGGCAGAACCGCGCTGGGTGATCGCAATGGGCACCTGCGCGATTTCCGGTGGCGTCTACAACACCTACGCGGTGGTCCAGGGCTCGGAACGCGTGGTGCCGGTCGACGTTGTTGTTCCGGGTTGCCCACCGCGCCCCGAGGCCCTGCTGCACAGTTTCCTGCTATTGCAGGAAAAGATCGGTGGGTCACGCATTCTGCGCCGACCGGAAGGTGCGTGACATGGACATCGCGCAGTTGCTCGCGAAATTGCATGCAGATTACGCCGACTCGATCGAACAACCTGAAATGGGCCTGGACATGCCCAGCGGCCGGGTCGACGTCACACGAATCGATGCCGTTTGCCGCCTGCTGAAGGAGGACCCGGACCTGCGCTTCGATTTCCTGACCGATCTGTGCGGGGTCGACCATCACCCCGCCACTCCGCGCTTCGAGGTCGTCTATCACCTGCACTCGCTGTCGTTGCGCTATCGCCTGCGCCTCAAGTGCCGTGTGGATACCGACCAGGAGGTGCCTACGGTCACCTCGGTCTGGAGCACAGCCAACTGGCACGAACGTGAAACCTACGACATGTACGGCATCCGCTTTCACGGTCACCCCGACCTGCGGCGCATCTACCTCTGGGATGAATTCGACGGTTTCCCCCTGCGAAAGGACTATCCGCTGCGCGGCTACCAGGACGATTACAACCCGTTCGGCGAACCGCCGGCCACATCGTGACCGGACCCGGAAACAGGACAAACGGCGACACATGACCGAGATCAACGTACTGCAGGAGACGACCTCTGACGACGGGCTGTCGCGGGAGATGCTGCTCAACCTGGGGCCGCAGCATCCGAGCACACACGGTGTCCTGCGCGTGGTACTGAAACTCGACGGCGAACGGATCACCGGCGTGGACACGATCATCGGCTACCTGCACCGCGGCACAGAAAAGCTGGCCGAGGACTTCACCTACACCCAGGTGATCCCGTTGACAGATCGGCTCGACTACCTCTGCCAGCCCTCGAACAACCTCGCCTACGCACTGAGCGTCGAACGGTTGCTCGGCATCGAGGCCCCACCCCGGGCCCAGTACATCCGGGTGATGATGGCCGAACTGGCACGAATCTCCGGACACCTCCTGATCACCGGGGCGCTACCGATGGATCTCGGTGCGATGACCGTGCTGCTCTACGTCATGCGCGAACGGGAAATGGTCATGGACCTGTTCGAGATGGCCACCGGCGCCCGAATGCACTCGTCGTACTGCCGCGTCGGCGGCATCCGCCAAGACTTGCCGGACGGCTTCGTGGAACGGGCCCGGGACTTCTGTGACGTGTTCCCGAAGCGCATCAAGGACTACGAGCAACTGGTCGCAAAGAACCGTGTTTTCCTCAAGCGCACCGTCGGTGTCGGCGTGATCAACGCCGCGGAGGCGGTGGACCTCGGACTCAGCGGACCGAACCTGCGTGCCTCCGGCGTCGACTGGGATCTGCGGCGAGATGAACCTTACGAGATCTACCAAGAACTGAACTTCGAGGTCATCGGCCGTGAAGGCGGCGACTGCTATGACCGCTGGTGGTGTCGCGTGGAGGAGATGCGGCAGAGCGTACGCATCATCGAGCAGTGCCTGGACCAGATGCCCGATGGACCGACGCAGGTCGACGACCCGGGGATCGCGTTTCCGCCTCCAAAAGTCAAGGTGCAGGAATCGATGGAAGCTCTGATCCACCATTTTCAGCTGGCCGCCTACGGCTTCAAGGTGCCGCGCGGCGAGGCCTACGTCGGCACCGAGGCGCCGAAAGGTGAACTGGGTTTTTACCTGATCAGCGACGGCACAGAAAAACCGTTCCGGGTCAAAATCCGGGCCCCGTCGTTCGTCAACCTCCAGGCCTTGGGCATGCTGGTCAATCGCGGCTACCTGGCGGACATGATCGCGATGATCGGCAGTCTCGACCCGGTCATGGCGGAGGTGGACAAGTAGTCCCGTGACCAGCAAATGACACACACCATGGACCTGCGTCAGGAAATCGATGCCATCGCGGGCAACTACCCGGACCGCCGCTCGGCCGTCATGCCGGCCCTCTACCTGGCGCAGGACAAGTACGGCTACCTGTGCCGCAAGGCCCTCGAAGAGGTTGCCGACATCCTCGACCTGGCACCGATCCGGGTCTATGAGGTAGCCACCTTTTACACCCTGTTCCACACCGAACCGGTGGGGCGCTACCACCTGCAACTGTGTACCAATCTCTCCTGCATGCTGCGCGGGTCCGAGGGCCTGCTGAGCCAGATGTGCCAGGAACTCGAGATCGAGCCGGGCCAGGTCACGGCGGACGGCCAGTTCTCGATCACCACCGTGGAATGCCTTGGCTCCTGTGGCACGGCCCCGGTTCTGCAGGTCAACGACCGCTACTACGAGGACCTGGCCCCGGAAGAATTGTCTCGACTCCTGCAGTCCCTGGCGCTGTCGGATCGTGGGACGCGAACCTGCAGGAAGCCACGGTAGCAAGCCATGTTCGAACCCGTACTCCTGGCCAACACCCATCACCCCCAGTCTCATCATCTGGCCACCTACCGTGACCGGGGCGGTTACCAGGGCCTGGAACGGGCACTGCAGGAGTACCCGCCGGAACGGCTGATCCAACTGGTCAAGGATGCCAATCTCCGCGGGCGGGGTGGCGCCGGTTTCTCGGCCGGGCAGAAATGGGGCTTCATCCCGACCGATCCGCGCCTGGCGAAATTTCTCTGCTGCAATGCCGACGAGGGGGAGCCGGGGACGTTCAAGGACCGGGAGATCATCGAAAAGGATCCGCATCAACTGATCGAAGGCATGGCCATCGCGGCCTATGCCATCGGCGCCAGTCGCGCCTATATCTACATCCGCGGCGAATTCGTCCGCGGCGCCCGCCTGCTCGAAAAAGCCCTGGACGAGGCCACCCGGGCCGGCTATCTAGGTCGTGACATCCTTGGTTCAGGTTTTGATCTCGAGATCCACGTGCACCGTGGCGCCGGGGCCTACATCTGCGGTGAAGAGACCGCGTTGATCGAATCCCTCGAGGGTTTCCGAGGCCAACCGCGCTACAAGCCGCCCTTCCCGGCCATGCGCGGTTTCTACGGCTACCCGACGGTGGTCAACAATGTCGAAACGCTCGCCTGTCTGCCGCACATCGTCCGTCACGGCGCGAAGTGGTTCCGGGGGATCGGTCCGGAGACCAGCCCGGGGCCGAAGCTGTTCTGCATCAGTGGCCACGTCCGGCGACCGGGCCTCTACGAATTGCCGATGGGAACCATGCTGCGCGACCTGGTCGAGGGCCACGCCTGCGGGCCGGAATCGGGCCGACGGATCAAGGCGGTCATCCCGGGCGGAATCAGCGCGCCAATGTTTCCCGAGGCCGATATCGACATCGCCATGGACTTCGACTCCCTGGCCGCGGCCGGCTCGATGCTCGGCTCGGGCGGCGTCATCGTCATGGACGACACCACCTGCATGGTCAAGGCGGCGCGCCGCATGATGGCGTTCTTCCATCACGAGTCGTGCGGCAAATGCACCCCCTGCCGGGAGGGCCTGCACTGGGTCGTCAAGATTCTCGGTCGGATCGAGGAAGGCAACGGACGAGCGGACGACCTCGAGGAACTGGAACGCCTCGCCGACAACATCTTCGGCAACACGTTCTGCCCGCTTGGAGACGGCGCAGTGATGGCGCTGCGAGGTGCATACCGACATTTCCGCGACGAGTTCGCCTACCACGTCGCACACGGCCGCTGCGATATCGGCGCGACGCGCTG
>QNFN01000150.1 GCA_003645555.1 Gammaproteobacteria bacterium
CTCAAGGGCGTCGGTGCCGGTTTCGGCGGCACTGAGATGGCTGGTGTCGGGCGGTGGTGGTGGCGGTTCGGACTCAACCCCCTCAAGGGCGTCGGTGCCGGTTTCGGCGGCACTGAGATGGCTGGTGTCGGGCGGTGGTGGCGGTGGCTCGGACTCAACCCCCTCGAGGATGTCGGTGCCGGTTTCGGCGGCACTGAGGTGGCTGGTGTCGGGCGGTGGTGGCGGCGGTTCGGACTCAACCCCCTCGAGGACGTCGGTGCCGGTTTCGGCGGCACTGAGGTGGCTGGTGTCGGGCGCGGGTGGTGGTGGTTCCGACTCAGGTGCCAGCTGGCTGCCGGCCTCGGCAACGGTGGCCCCGCCCTCCTCGCGGTCAGTTTCCACGGCCGCCGTAGCGGCGTCCTGGGAGGAGCGCAGCTGGCACACCAGGCCGGCTTCTGCGAACGCGGCCTGGTAACGTTTCGCGGTGGTCTCGTCGACCCCCTGCTTGATGACTACCTCGCTGCCGGAAAAAAGCTTGTCGACCCGGGCGCGGTCGGTCTTGAACAGTGCGGCCAGATTGACACGCGCCTGCTCCGGGTCGTGCCCCGGCTTGACCGCGCCGTAGAAGAGGATGTCGTACGTTCCATCGCTCATGCTGGTTTCCCGCCGCACGAATCGTTGTTTCCAGCCTACGCCATAAGCCGCTTTTATCAAGCCGGGCCTGGCTAATCGTCCTGGGCAAAGCTGCGGATGATGTAACCGCCGGACTTGTCATCGGGCTCAAGTTCAAGCAGTTTGCGCGTCTGCATCTCCTCGAGCAGGACGTTAAAGCTGCGGAAACCGTGGGCGCCCTCGCTAAAGCCGGGGTGACGCCGTTTCAGCGCCTGTTTGACCATCGAGCCCCAGATTTTTTCCTCGGCCCCGCGTTCCTCGAACAGCGCTTCGACCGTCTCCAGGACCAGGTCGAGCGCTTCCTGGCGACCCTCGTCCTCCGTCTTGGTCGTGGCGCTCTTGCGACCGCCCTTCTCCGCCGGCGCCTTGCGGCGACCGCGCCGCTTCTTGCCGGCCTCGCGGACCAGGTCGTCGTAGTAGATGAATTCGTCGCAGTTGGAAGTCAGCAGGTCGGAGGTCGACTGCCTGACACCGACGCCTATGACCACCTTGTCGTTCTCGCGCAGCTTGCTGACCAGCGGTGAAAAGTCCGAGTCGCCGCTGATGATGACGAAGGTGTCGACATGGGCCTTGGTGTAGCAGAGGTCGAGGGCGTCGACGACCATGCGGATGTCGGCCGAGTTCTTGCCCGACTGACGCACGTGCGGGATCTCGATCAGCTCGAACGCTGCCTCGTGCATCGGCGCCTTGAACTTTTTGTAGCGCTCCCAGTCGCAGTAGGCTTTCTTGACCACGATGTTGCCCTTGAGCAGCAGCCGTTCAAGGACGCGGCGGATGTCGAAGGCTGAATACTTGGCGTCCTGGACGCCGAGGGCGACGTTCTCAAAATCGCAGAAGACCGCGAGACTGCGGGTGGTATGGCTGTCGTTCATGGGGGGTGTGGGAACCTCGTGTGCGGCTAGTGTTGGTGACCGCCGGGACCGTGGGCGTGGCCATGCGCCAGCTCTTCGGCGGTGGCGTCACGGACGTCGAGCACGGTCACCTCGAAGTGCAAGGTGCGGCCCGCCAGCGGATGGTTGGGGTCGATGTCGACATTGAACTTGCCGACCTTGAGTACTGTTGCCTGGCGTGTGCCGTCGTCGGCCTGGATGGCGACCACATCGCCCGCCCGGGGGCGTTTGCTGCCGAGCAGGCGCTTGATCGGGACACGTTGGGCAGCGAGGTCGCGGCGTGGCCCGTAGCCCAGTTCCGGCAACACGGTGATGGCGGCGGCCTCACCAGCCTGTTTGCCGGGCAGGCCCGCTTCGAGTCCCGGCACCAGGTTGCCGTAGCCATGCAGGTAGGTGACCGGCTCATGGTCATCGGTGCCACCGAGCGGGGTGCCCTCGGCATCGCGCAGGCGATAGTGGAATGAGACCACCCTATCCTTGTCGATCTGCACGGCTGCCCTCCCCCGTTTCCACCGCAGTATGACCGGGCATCCCCGGGGCTGACAACGGCACCATTCGTTTTGCACAAGCGGTGTGACGTTGCAGGCGTAGAGTCTAAGCGTGGCCTATCTATGACGCTCCGATAATGCAGGCCATGATGCGCTCATCGAGCTTCTGCTGTACTGGGAACTCGGCAAATGCCTTGAGCACCCGGGGTCCGATATCCGCTTCAGCGGTTTCTTGCCGACCCAGGTCAGCATGGGGCGGCCCTTGGCCTTGCCAGATTTTTATCTGGTTATTCGATTTGCTCATGGGCTGCTCGTCATGTTTTTGGCAAGTTCATACGCTGTTTTTTGTGGGTTGGGCTTCAGCCCGACATGTCGGACCGAAGTCCGACCTACATGAATATTGTGATTATCAGCGTAATCATCGCACTCTTAGAGTGAAGTCAGCTCAGTCCCCTCGGCGAGAATCCCGATGTAGTCCCGGTAGGTAAAACGGCGATTGCGCCGGCCGTGGCTGGTCTGCGCCAGGATGCCCAGCGTCTCAAATTGCGCGACCAGTCCGTTAGCCTTGTTGTAGCTGATCTCCAGCGCCTGGCTGATCTCTTTGACGTGTACCACGGGCTGTTGCCGCAGGTAGTGCAGCAGGCGGATCCCCTCTTGCCCGGAGTTGGCGTCCAGCAGGCGGTCGGTGTGATCCCGGTCGAGTAGCTGCAGCCGCTTGGTGGTGCTCACCACCTGTTGGCTGACGCTGACGATGCCCTCGAGAAAGAAGCGGACCCAGGCCTCGAAATGGCCGGTGTTTCTCACCTGCATGAGGCGGTCGTAGTACTCCTGCTGGTAGGTCTTGAGGTAGGCGCTGAGGTAGAGCATGGGTTCGTCCAGCACCCCTCGCCACACCAGGAAGAAGGTGATGAGCAGTCGTCCCAGGCGTCCGTTGCCGTCGTTGAACGGGTGGATGGTCTCGAACTGGTAGTGGATCAGGGCGCACTGCACCAGGACCGGCAGGTCGTCCTCCACGTAGAGGTATTTCTCCAGGTTGCCGAGGGCGGGGTGCATTGCGTCCACTGGCGGTGGAATGAAGCGTGCATTACCGATGTTGGTACCGCCGATCCAGTTCTGCCCGGTCCGAAACTCTCCCGGCGTCAGAGTCGGCCGACCGCCACGCACCTGCTGCATCAACACACCGTGGATTTCGCGCAGCAACCGTAACGACATCGGAAAGTCGTCCTGCTGCAACCGTTCGAGGCCGTGGCGCATCGCCTTGACGTAGTTGACCACCTCACCGACGTCCACGGTGGGGATGTTTTCTTCGTCCGCGCCCAGCACTTCCACCAGCGAGGATTGCGTGCCCTCAATCTGCGACGAAAGCAGCGCCTCCTTCCGAACGAACATGGCGACCAGGAGCTCGGGGTTGGGTAGTACGCTAGTGATGGTGTTGATGGCGCCCAGAGCGCGGTCCGCCTGGGACAGCAGCAGGGCCAGGTCACCGTCCAGGCCTACGGGCGGATCCGGAGGCAGGTCGGCCGGGTAAAAGGCCTGGTAGCCGATAAGGGTTTTTTGGAATGTGCCGCTTCTGCTCATGGTGGTCAGCTGAGACAAGTGCTGCTCAAGTTGTTGTATAAACCTACATTAGGAAATATGCGATGTCAGCATACATATATATATCTATTTATGGAAATACAATGGGCTTTTTGTAGGGTTTGACTCAGAATGAAGCAATCCCGGTGCGGCACCTCAATCAGGCTTGTAGAACCATCGACGTTACCGCCCTCATCTAGCGAAGGGTGATAATGTCATTGATATATATACTGAATCAGTTTGAAGCCCTGCCAATTGCTAATTCTTGAGGAGTTAGCAATTGATTAGCAGTTCAGCTTATTAGGAGCTGATTTGCCATGGAGCAGTAAGATTATTGCTTTTAGATTTCAACAGGTTACTGTTGTATAGCTTGTTGGTCTGGCACAGCTTGTACGTCTACGAGGCGACCTGACCCTGGAGAAACGCCCTGGTCGCCTTCAGCGCGTCGGTTTCCAGCGTGGTGTCGGCAAAGATCACTTGGTAGTGCAGGACATCGGGGTTGAGTTCCTCCCAGCGCTTGAGGGCGACGACCTTGCGCCCTTCCCGGCTGGTCGGTGCCGCGCCGTTGGCGTGGTGTGCCGGATCGGCCCGCACATCAGTACATAGTGGTCATTCCTGATCTCGACGATCAGGTGCTTACGGCCACGGTGTAGACAAAGGATCCTGGGCCGCCACATTTGACATCTCAATAGAGCATGGCTATGTTGTGCATACCCACCCCTCCCGGGGAGGGATAGAGAAGATCAGGAGAGGGCGATGATCAAGCTGAAAGTAACGGGTATGACCTGCGGTCACTGCGAGAATGCGGTGCGCATGGCGCTGGCGGCGGTCGCGGGTGTGACCGAAGTGGTTACGGTCGATCGCAACCGCGAGGTGGTGGAGGTCGAGGGCGCGGCCGAGGTCGCCACGTTGATTGCCGTCGTGGTCGAAGAGGGTTACACCGCGGAGGCGGCGTGAACGAAGCGTGCTGTGACGGCCTGCGTCTCGATCCGGCAACCCGTGAATCGGCGCGCCGTCGGTTGCTGTCGATCAAGGGCCACGTCGAGGGCATCCTGCGCATGTGCGAGGACGAGACCATCTATTGCGTCGACGTTCTCAAGCAGATCAAGGCGGTCCAGGGGGCACTCGACAAGGTCGGTGGCCTGGTCCTGCAGAGCCACCTGCGCGACCACGTTGTTTCGGCCGCCGAGCGTGGTGACACCGAGGCGATCGTGGCCGAGTTGATGGAGGTCCTGAAGTACCGCTGAGCCCCTGTCAGGTGCTGGCGGTAGCAGGACGAGGAAGAAACCATGGGTAATGAGATCCGGTTTGCGATCGGTGGCATGACCTGTGCTTCCTGTGTCGGTCGCGTCGAGCGGGTGTTGAAGAAACAGCCCGGTGTGCTCGATGCGGTGGTCAACCTTGCCACCGAGCAGGCCAGCGTGGCTTTCGACCCTGAGGTCGGCGATGTGCCGGGATTGCTGGCGGCGGTCGACGACGCAGGCTACGCGGTCGACCGTGCGCACCTGGAGCTGCGCATCGAGGGCATGACCTGCGCGTCCTGCGTGTCGCGCGTTGAGCGGGTATTGAAAAAGCAGCCGGGAGTGCTGGCGGCAACGGTCAATCTTGCCACCGAGCGGGCCGCCATCGACTACCTGCCGGCGACGGTTGATCCGGGTCAGTTGAAAGCGGTGATCCGCGACGCAGGCTACACGGCGGCCACGGTAGAGCAGGGCGGTGATCGCGAGCGTGACGCCCGGGCCCGCGAGCTGGCCGGGCTGGAACGTGACCTGACCGTCGCCGCGCTGTTTGCCGTGCCGGTGGTGCTGTTGGCGATGGGGCCGATGCTCTGGCCCGGGTTCGGCGCCTGGCTTACCGGGCTTGCGCCCGTCGGGGCGTGGCACATCGCC
>QNFN01000151.1 GCA_003645555.1 Gammaproteobacteria bacterium
AGGAACCCCTGAAACGGCTGCGACGTACCTGCGGGCTGGAGCGCGTGGAACTGCTCTATCGCACCTGACAGGCTGTCGAAATTCTACTCAGATGGCACGATCCGGCGTCAAAATGGGCCTCAAAATACTCATTTACTCCAGTAAACTGCGCTTTTTCGGCCCATTTTTCCTTGTCTCGCACTCATCTGAGCGAATTTCGACAGCCTGCTTGAATCAATGCTCGATTTCCACGCCGCTCGTGGTTGGCTAGAATAGCGCTCCTGCCTGTCAGTTCCCGGACCCCAGATGAACCTCAACTTTCTCGATTTCGAACAGCCGATCGCCGAACTGGAGGCGAAGATCGAGGAGTTGCGTCACGTCGGCGACGACAACGACCTCAACATCGGCGAGGAGATCGCACGTCTCGAGGCCAAGAGCAAAGGCCTGACCGAGTCGATCTTTACTTCGCTGACGCCCTGGCAGGTGGCTCAGCTCGCACGTCATCCCCAACGCCCCTACACCCTCGACTACCTGAAGATGATCTTCACCGAGTTCGAGGAGTTGCACGGCGACCGCCACTATGCCGATGACAAGGCGATCGTTGGCGGCGTGGCCCGCTTCGAGGGCCGCCCGGTGATGGTCATCGGTCACCAGAAGGGGCGTGACACCCCCGACAAGG
Source organism: Gammaproteobacteria bacterium (assembly GCA_003645555.1). GTDB lineage: Bacteria > Pseudomonadota > Gammaproteobacteria > QNFN01 > QNFN01 > QNFN01. Next base: position 659 of record QNFN01000151.1, read on the forward strand.
TCTACCGCAACTTTGGCATGGCGCGTCCGGAAGGCTACCGCAAGACGCTGCGATTGATGGAAATGGCCGACCGTTTCCGGTTGCCGATCCTGACGTTCATCGACACCCCCGGGGCGTACCCGGGCATCGGTGCCGAGGAGCGTGGCCAGAGCGAGGCGATTGCCTGCAACTTGCGCATGATGGTTGGTCTGCGCGTCCCGGTTGTCTGCACCGTCATCGGCGAGGGTGGCTCGGGTGGCGCGTTGGCGATCGGTATCGGCGATGCCGTGATGATGCTCGGCTATGCCACTTACTCGGTGATTTCACCCGAGGGGTGTGCCTCGATCCTGTGGAAGAGTGCCGAGAAGGCGCCGGAAGCCGCCGAGGCGATGGGCATCACCTCGCAGCGGTTACTTGAACTCGGTCTGATCGATGCCATTGTCGACGAGCCGCTTGGTGGCGCCCATCGTGACCCGGCGGCCATGGCCGACCGCCTGCAGCAGGAGTTGGCAACCCAGCTCGCGGCCGTCAGTTCGTTCACCACCGACCAGTTGCTGGAGCGCCGCTACCGTCGGCTGATGGCCTACGGCGCTCCGGCGGCATAGGTTTTCCGCCGGCGCGACTGTCTGATGGATGCTCCGGTCCGCGCTCTGCACGACGCCCTCACCGGCAGCCAGGAACCGCCTGCGCTGGCCGTCGCTTTTAGCGGTGGCCGTGACTCGACGGTGCTGCTGCATGCCGCGGTGGCAGCCCGTGAAGCGGGCTTGTCAGCCGGTTTGCGCGCGATCCATGTCGATCACGGACTGCATCCCGAGGCACCACGCTGGCGCGATCACTGCGCCACCTTTTGTGCCGAACTCGGGGTGCCGTTCATGGCCCTGGCGGTGGCAGCCGGCCCGGCTCGGGGCGAGAGCCCGGAGGCGGCGGCACGTGTGGCCCGCTATCGGGTGCTGGCCGATGAACTCGGATCCGGAGAGTGGCTGCTCACCGCCCATCACCGTGACGACCAGGCCGAGACGTTGCTGCTGCAATTGCTGCGTGGCTCCGGCGTTGCCGGACTCGCGGCAATGCCGGCACGGGCGCCGTTCGCCACTGGCATGCTGGTACGCCCACTGTTGGATATCGATCGCACCACGCTTGCCGCCTATGCTCAGCGCCACGCGCTGACCTGGTGCGAGGATCCGAGCAACACGGCCGTTGAACGGGATCGCAACTTCCTGCGCCACGAGATCTTGCCGCGCCTGGCCGCTCGCTGGCCGGCGGTGGCGACCTGCCTGGGGCGCAGTGCGGCCCATTGCGCCGAGGCCAACGGCCTGCTCGACACACTTGCCGCCACCGACCTCGCGGCCCTGCTGGTGCCTGGGCGTCCTGCAGAACTGCCGGTCGATTCCCTGCGCGGGCTTCCGGCGCCGCGCCTCAGGCTGCTCTTGCGCCACTGGCTTGCGACGCTCGGCCTGCCGCGGCCTGGGCATCGTATGCTGGCACGTATCGAGCATGAGATGCTGGACGCGGCGGTCGACCGCAACCCGCTGGTCACCTGGCCTGGTGGCGAGGTGCGCCGCTACCGCGACGCCCTGTACGCACGGGCTCCCATCGCACCATCGAACCCGGCCCCGCTGGCCTGGAATCCGGCCGAGGCATTGCACCTGCCGTGGGGTTGCCTGCATGCGGTGACGGTGACCGGTAGCGGGTTGGCACAGGCGCGGTTGCACGGACAACGATTGACGGTACGCCGCCGGGTCGGCGGTGAACGGCTACGCCTGCCAGGTCGTCGCACCCGGCCTCTGAAGAAGCTGCTGCAGGAGGCTGGTGTGCCGCCTTGGTGCCGCGGGCGTCTGCCACTGGTCTATGTTGGCGAGGAGCTTGCTGCGGTTGCCGACCTGTGGGTTGCCGACGGATTTGAGGCGGCTGATGGCGCCCTTGGCTGGCGTCTCGAATGGCGCGATTCCGACCCCTTCTGGACGCCAGGCGGCGACGTTTCTGATTGAGCCGCGCGGGGTGTTCTGGTACCGTTGCCTGCGTCTTGAGCCGGCACGCCGGCCGTCGGTAACCCGGTTCCTCTGATGACCAAATTCATCTTCGTAACGGGCGGTGTCGTGTCGTCACTCGGCAAGGGCATCGCCGCTGCTTCGCTTGGGGCCTTGCTCGAGGCACGTGGCCTCAAGGTCACGATGCTCAAGCTCGATCCCTACATCAACGTCGATCCGGGCACGATGAGCCCGTTCCAGCATGGCGAGGTGTTCGTCACCGAGGATGGGGCCGAGACCGATCTCGACCTCGGCCACTACGAGCGTTTCGTTAGCACCAAGACCAGCAAGCGCAACAACTTCACCGCCGGCCAAGTCTACGAGAACGTCATCCGCAAGGAGCGGCGCGGCGATTACCTCGGTCGCACCGTGCAGGTGATCCCGCACATCACCGACGAGATCCAGCGTCTGATCCACCAGGGGGCCGAGGGGGCCGACGTGGCGATGATCGAGATCGGTGGCACGGTCGGCGACATCGAGTCACTGCCATTCCTTGAAGCGATCCGCCAGATGGGTGTCGAGCTCGGTCGCGAGTACACGTTATTCATCCACCTGACGCTGGTGCCGTACATCCCGACCGCCGGAGAGATCAAGACCAAGCCGACTCAGCACTCGGTCAAGGAACTGCGCTCGATCGGTATCCAGCCCGACATCTTGCTGTGCCGTGCCATGCAGCCGCTACCCGATCCGGAGCGGCGCAAGATCGCACTGTTCACCAATGTCGAGTATCGGGCGGTGATCTCGGCGGTTGATGTCGACACCATCTACCGCATCCCGCTGTTGCTGCAGGCCGAGGGGCTGGACCAGATCGCGGTCGAGAAGCTGAAGCTGGACACGCTCGATGCCGACATGAGCGATTGGCAACGGGTGGTTGATGCCATCGACGCACCGCATCATGAGGTGACCGTGGCCATGGTCGGCAAGTACACCGACCTGACGGAATCCTACAAGTCACTCTCCGAGGCGCTGACCCACGCCGGTATTCATACCGACACCCGGGTCAACATCACCTATGTCGACTCCGAGGATATTGAGAACGATGGCCTCGGCTGCCTCGATGAGGTCGACGCTATCCTGGTGCCTGGCGGGTTCGGTGAGCGCGGGGTCGAAGGCAAGATCGCCGCGGTGCGCCACGCGCGCGAGAACAACATTCCCTATCTTGGCATCTGCCTCGGCATGCAGGTGGCGGTGATCGAGTTCGCACGCCATGTCGCCGACATGGAAGGGGCGCACAGCACCGAGTTCGATCGTGACACGCCGTACCCGGTCATCGCCTTGATCACCGAGTGGAAGGGCGCCGACGGCACCCTCGAACAGCGTGGCGAGGAGTCCGACAAGGGCGGCACCATGCGCCTCGGTGGCCAGTCGTGTCGCCTGCGCAATGAGTCGCTGGTACGGCGCCTTTATGACCGTGACATCATCGTCGAGCGCCACCGTCACCGCTACGAGTTCAACAACCAGTACCTGCTGCCGCTCGAGGACAAGGGGCTGCTTTTCTCCGGCATGTCACTCGATGGCCGCCTGGTGGAGATCATCGAACTGCCGGACCATCCGTGGTTCCTTGCCTGCCAGTTCCACCCTGAGTTCACTTCGACGCCACGTGGCGGCCACCCGCTGTTCAGTGGCTTCATCCGTGCCGCCATCGAAACCCACGGTGCGGCTATGGCCCGGGCCTCAGAAGGATGAACCTGGCGGGCTTCGAGGTCGGGCTCGATCGGCCGCTGTTCGTCATCGCCGGTCCCTGCGTTATCGAGGGCGAGCAGTTCTGTATCGACGTCGCCGGCCGTCTGCGCGACATCACCGCCGCACTCGACGTGCCGTACATCTTCAAGGCCTCGTTCGACAAGGCCAATCGCTCGTCCCACGACAGCCCGCGCGGTCCCGGCATTGAGGCCGGCCTGCGCACACTGGCCGCAGTACGCGAACAGATCGGTGTGCCGGTGCTGACCGATGTCCACGAAGACACGCCACTCGACGAGGTCGCCGCGGTGGTCGACGTCATGCAGACGCCGGCCTTCCTCTGCCGTCAGACCAACTTCATCCAGCGGGTCGCGGCCCAGGGAATCCCTGTCAATCTCAAGAAGGGGCAGTTTCTCGCTCCCGGCGACATGACCCATGTCGTCGCCAAGGCGCGTGCCACCGGTAACGAGCAGCTGATGGTCTGTGAGCGCGGCGCCTCGTTCGGCTACAACAACCTGGTCTCGGACATGCGCTCGCTGGCGATCATGCGCGAGACCGGCTGCCCCGTGGTCTACGACGCCACCCACTCGGTGCAGTTGCCGGGCGGGCAGGGGAGCAGCTCGGGTGGCCAGCGCGAATTCGTGCCGGTACTGGCCCGGGCCGCGGTCGCTGTCGGCATCGCCGGCCTGTTCATGGAGACCCATCCTGATCCCGAGCACGCCCTCAGCGACGGCCCCAACTCCTGGCCACTCGACCGGTTTGGCGAACTGCTCGAGGAACTGCTGGCGCTCGATGCCGTGGTCAAGCGCGCCGGCCCGATCGAAACGCGAGGCTGAAAGCCACTTTCCCGACCCATTGCTGTTGACGGAACCCGTACCATGATCGAGATAAGAGACGTGCACGCGCGCGAAATCCTGGACTCGCGCGGCAACCCGACGGTGGAGGCCGACGTCGTCCTGGCCGACGGCGCACGCGGTCGCGCCGCGGTCCCGTCGGGCGCCTCGACCGGTAGCCGCGAGGCCGTCGAGTTGCGCGATGGCGCTGCCGACCGCTATCTCGGCCAGGGGGTACGCAACGCCGTGGCCAACACCAACGGCCCGATCCGCGCTGCCCTGGTCGGCCACGCCGTC